>CAZLNI010000015.1:16068-17371 GCA_964560995.1 uncultured Muribaculaceae bacterium | reverse complement strand
TACTGTGCTTAATTATGTCTTAATTATATAATAAGACACTCTATTTTGCAATCACAAAATTAAATATTTATGGGCCTTTGTGTAACTTAAGAAAGAAGTTTGGATAGGATGTTAATCAGCTCTTCGATGCTTTTGTTAAAAAATGAATCTATGTGTAAACCCAATTGGTAACCAAATCTGGAGACGTTGTTCGTATAATCCTTATCTTGGTTTTCGAGATAATCTTTAATGTCAACTTTTTCTCCTGCCGCAATATCTTTTTCAAAATCTTTAATTTGTTCATCTGTAAATTCAACTTTGCGACGAAGGTTATTGTCGTAGTAGCCCGATATATTCAATAAATAAAGAGAAATATAGACGATGAACAGTCCTATGAATACAATTTTAAACCAGTTTTTCTTCTTTTTATTTTCCAAGTTATCATTCCTCCCTTAAAACTTCAAATATCGCATTAGCGACATATTTCATCGTATTGGCTACTTCTTCTATCGTATTTTCCGTCCCACCGATTTCGATTAAAAGGGCGTTTTCTTTTAATTCTTGATTGAAGTAGCCGTTTGCACCATAGCCGTTTCCTTTAGATAGTCCTCGCGATAAACCCGCAGGGAGTCTAGAGTTCATTTTTTCTGCCAATGCGACATTTTTTTCATAACCATCATATTCAATAGCAACTATAAATATCACTTTAGCGCACGGTTTCCCATCGATCGTGGCTACGCTTGCATAACGAGGCAGAGCATCTCTATGGATATCGATTACCATCTCGATTGAAGGATATTCTTCTAATCTTTTTAACATATAATATTTACTAGCTTGATAACTATAATTGTAATTTAAGTTATTATTTTTTAAGTATGTAGCCATGCTCTCCTGTTCGACGTACGAAGGAATGCCAAGGTCATTGAGATATTCACTCAATATGTAGTTTCCTACCGTCACATTATATTTTATATTATAAGCTTCAGCTAATGGGCTATCGTACGTTTCCGTGTCATGAGAACTATATAAATAAACTCGCGGATTAGTAGCGTTTTCGTGTTTAGTCATGAGTTTCAGTTCGTCCACTAGCACTACGGGCGTATAATCGATACGATAGTTCAATCCGAAGGTAAAGAGATCTTTAGGATTTAAGAGGTCTAAACTTAAAAATTTCTTCTGATTAGTAGCCAAAGAAAAAAGATTATCTTGTAATGATTCGCTTCCCAATAGACCTTTTAGTGACGATTTAAATAAAATATTAAAGGTTATAGTTAATGCGAGTGAAGCGATTAAAATCCACAATATCAATTTTACAATAAATCCT
>CAZLNI010000015.1:0-16058 GCA_964560995.1 uncultured Muribaculaceae bacterium | reverse complement strand
CTTCTCTTTTTGGCAACAAATCTATGTCTCATAATTTCACCATCCATAAAAATATTAACTTAATTAACCTTCAAAATATGTAGAATTTAGTTGCATACTCTATTTTTTTTTGATAAAATACTGTTTGTAATGTGAAGCGAGGTGAAATCATGCCAATTATAAAAAGTTCTAAGAAGTCTGTTAAAACTGACAAAGTACAAACAGAAAGCAATAACTTCTATGTAAAAACTGTCAAAAACGCGATTAAAAACACTGAAAAAGCTATTAAGAATAACGATTCAGAAACTGCTAAAGCAAATTATAAAACAACTGTTCAAGCCATCGATAAAGCTTGCAGCAAAGGTTTAATTAAGAAAAACACATGTGCTCGTCAAAAAAGCAGATTAAATAAAAAGATTAAAGAAATGGCTACTAACTAGTCATTTTTCTTTTGTAAAGATATAAAATATTTTATAGTAAATAGATGAATATTTTGTTATAATTTTTGGTAGGTGAAACAAATGAAATCTTATATCTTTCCAACACTATTACTCGCATTATTGGTGGGTATCCTTTTAAATTTAGATGCAATTACTGATTATACGACTGATTTAGTCAGTGCCAATCCCGAAGTAGTCGTGAATCCGGCAAATGCATATAAAAAGGAAGATAACTTCATATATGTCGAGAGGTCTTCGGACTTCGTTCCTTACAGCAAGCAGGACCTCATGAACATTTTTTATACTATCTTCGATAACGGTTATGAATCTTTCACCTTTTATTGCCCGAGCGAATATACCTCTTGTATGGACGACATTGAAGAGTTGACTGATGACCAAACGATTATAACAGATATAGGCAACTTTGTTCATCCTTTTAACAATTTTACTTCTTTAAAAGTAGTTACTGGTAATCTTGGAGAGGTCAACGTCATCGTCAATAAGATGTACACCGAAAAGATGATCGAGGAGATAAATGCCAAATTGGATAGAATTTTCGACGAGCAGTTAAAACCAGAAATGGCTTTAGAAGATAAGATACTCAAAATTCACGATTATATAATCGATACGACTTATTACGACCAAGAAGACGGAGAAAACTCTGGAAATGCTTATGGAACTCTAGTCGAAGGAAAGTCTAAATGTGCAGGTTATGCCGATGCGATGGCTATCGCGTTATCTAAATTAGGTGTAAAAAATTACAAGGTGGCAAGTGAAAAGCACGTTTGGAATGCCGTCTATATCAATGGCGAATGGTTACAAATCGACCTCACTTGGGATGACCCGATTGTCCAAGACGGTGCCGTCGTCACCGATACTATAAGACATAAATTTTATATGATAAACACGAATACTCTTCTTTCCTATGATACCGATGAACATACGTTTAATAAAAACGTGTACGTCGAGGTAAGATAAAAAGCTCTATCAGTTTACGATAGAGCTTTTTTCACATACGGTTTTTCCATCTTTGATATCTTCAGTTTTTATTTCGGCGGTCGCGTTTTTATAGTCGTCGTCAAGTTTAACTAAAATCGGCACACAATCTAGGCAGAGGGAGGAATCGCGTGGGTCTGTCACGTCACATACAGCTGTATCCTTACCACTCTTTTCAGTTTTATAAGCACTTACTCGGATGAGGTCGTCTACAGTTATTGTAAAGTAATATTTGCAATCCGTATAGTTTCCGTTTTCATCTCGGCGGTCACATTCACAATGGTCATTGGGCTCAGTACATGTTCCCAATTTTGCTTTTATCTTATTGCTGTTTTCTTGAGCATAGACGACTGCTGCTTCTGAAATCGCGTCCTTTTTACTCTCTAGACCTCTTTCTTTTAACCGTTTACTGATTGCCATGACACCAGGAACCGCTATAGCCATGAGTATACCTAATATCAAAAGTACGGTCAATAATTCGATTATAGTAAAACCTTTTCTTTTATCTTTCACTTTATCATCACCATAAAAATCATAACAAAAACGTCTGCATAAGTCAAATCGATTTTGGACAAAATAAAAAGCCTTCTAATCCAAGATGGCTTTTATTCTTCTAACGCCTGCACTAGAGGCTTCTTCTTTTACAATTTTAAAATGGTGAAGTTCACTCGTGTGTGTAACGTGTGGACCTGTACAAATCTCTTTAGAGACTTCTCCAATGCTATAAACTGAGACGATATTAGGATACTTCTCTATGAACATTGCTTCAGCTCCAGATTGTACGGCAGTTTCTTTGTCCATCTCTTCTCTCGTTACAGTATAATCGTTTTGTATCCATGTATTTATGAGATTTTCTAATTCCGCCTTCTCTTCTTCGGTTAGTTTACGGTCAAAATTGAAGTCGAAACGCATGCGCTCCTCGGTGATGTTACTACCCATTTGATGTATATCGGGATTTTTTAAGACTATTTTCAAAGCAGCATTTAGAAGATGCGTCGCCGTATGGTAACGGGTTTCTATTTCACCTGTTCCAGATAAGCCACTTTTAAACTTCCCTTCTGCTCCTGCGCGAGATAATTCTTGATGAGCTTTAAATCTCTCATGAAAACCTGCTTCGTCAACAGCCAATCCTTTTTCGCTCGCTAGTTCTATGGTAAGTTCTATTGGGAAACCATACGTATCATAAAGATGGAAAGCTACTTCGCCAGTAATGGTATCTTTAGCCGTATCGACGACTTTATTGAATTCTTTTAGTCCTTTTTCTAAGGTACGCGTAAATTTGTTCTTTTCTGCTTCGATGATGTTAACCGTCGCAGTGCGATTAGTTTCTAATTCGGGATAATATTCTTTATAGTCATCGATAATCATGTTTACAAGCTTACTTAAGAAGTCACTTTCGACATCGATTCCAAGTTTGTTTTCGTGTCTTATCGCACGACGTAGAAGTCTTCTTACGATATATCCTTGATCAGTATTCGACGGCTTTACTCCAGAATTTTCACCTATGATGATTGTAATAGCTCTTATGTGGTCCGCGATTATCCTCATACTAGGCATATATTCGCCCGAGTATGGCTTACCACTATACTGTTCGATGAGTGAAATATATGGCTTAAAGATACTAGAGAGGTAGTTATCGGTGACGCCTTCTAAGATGGCGGTAGTTCTCTCTACCCCCATACCTGTATCGACATTTTGCTGTTTTAAAGGTGTAAAGCCGTTCTCGTCGTGGTTATATTGCATGAAAACGTTGTTCCATATTTCGACCCAGCGGTCATCCTTAGGATTGTGTTCCTTTGGTACAGGGTCTTCGCTACGCCAGTAGAAAATCTCCGTATCTGGTCCGCATGGCCCATGCATTTCCATATTAGGCCACCAGTTATCGTCTACCCCTAGATAACTGATTCGCTCTTCGGGAATACCTAAGGACTTCCAAATAGAGGCAGATTCTTCATCTTTAGGAACTAATTCGTTTCCGGCAAATACTGTGACGGCAAGTTTCTCGACGGGAATATGCAATACTTCCGTAAGAAATTCGAAGCTCCACGAGATGCTCTCTTTCTTAAAATAATCTCCCAAGCTCCAGTTACCAAGCATCTCGAAGAAAGTGTGGTGAGTCGTATCACCTACAGCATCTAAATCGTTTGTACGGACGCACTTTTGATAGTCAACTAGCCGATGTCCTAATGGGTGTGGCTCACCCTTTAAATACGGTGTCAGTGGTTGCATACCTGCCGTGTTAAATAGTACGGTATTGTCGTTTTCTGGTACGACAGGACTACTTGGAATTTGCTTATGATCTTTTCCTAAAAAGAAGTTTATATATAAATCTTTCAGTTTCATTTTAACTCTCCTATCTCTCGTTTACTTTTCTTAAATTATCTAAAAGTCCACCACTCCTAAATAGTATAGTCGCATTTGAAAATATTTTCAAGTTACTCTATCGAGTGATGTAATTTTTATAATTTATATTAGTAATTATACCAAAAAGATAGACGCGAGTCACTAGTTGTTTTAACTTTTCTATCTATACTTTCTTTTCCTATAAACAGCGACAATATTTTTTGCTCTTGAGTTGTCATGCCGTTCATAACTTTTTTATGGTATTTTTCATTTATAATCGGAAAATATAAGTCTACGAACATTTTCCTAAACCTTTGAAATCTACCATCTTTCATTTCGCTCACGACGATTGGCTTTTCTACTATATCATGCATCTTAAAATTATTTATGTTGAGTTGTATAAATGATTCAGTTTTCACTATTACGAAAGGTTGTAGTTATTGATATTAAAAAATTTTGCCATTTTTTCGGCTCTCCGAAATCTAGTGGGGAGTCAAATCTGAAGTTTATACCTATTCTTAGGCAAAAACCGACACTTTTTAATGTCGATTTTTGAATATGACTTTTTTGTAGCCTTTGGCAGGTTTATTTTTAAAATTTTGTCTTTTTCGTTTTTTTCTCTTTTTGTAATTTTTGAAAACCATCTTTTTTGCTAATTCCTGAAATTTTACCTCTCAAAATATATAACAATCTTAACCTAAAAAACTCGAAGTTCTTATACCCAAATCCTACTCTTTTTATTACTTTTATTTTATTATTCATTCCCTCTGTGAATCCGTTTGAAAATCTCTCGTCTATAAATGAATTACATATTTCATCTAGCCAGTTCTCTATGGTTTTAGATGCTTCTATAAATTCTTCTATATTACTTTCTTTACATAAATCAATCCAATTTAACATCTCCGTTTTACAATGTTCATAATCACTATAATTCACTATATCTAAAAACGTCTCTTTTAAATAGTATCCCTGCTTAAGATCTTCTCCTATCTTAAATAGATCTGCTCTTACATCAAACCTCAATCTATCTACCATATGGCCATTCATATATCTCATTGTATATGTCCACCATTCTATTTTCTTGCTGTATTGCCTTAACAAACGTACATTCTTCTTGTTCTTTAGCAATTTATACTCTTTTATTCTTTCCCTAGCTCTAATAATTTCTCTATTTCTTTCATAAACTACCTCTTTTCTATCCTAATTATCTCATAAAAAATACAGTAATCAATCTAATTACTGTACTCCCCACTAAATTACGAAGCTTGCAAAAAATAAGCCCCCCCCCCAGATTTCGATGAAGCTTCATTTTTTCTCCCCACTAGATTTCGGAGAGCCACCTCATTTATAGGTTCTCCAGTCGTTTTTCATCAACTGGAGCTACGTTTTTATTTATTTTACCCCTTTATTTAGGGGTATTATTTAAAACTACCCTGTTCTAAGAGCGGTAAGGATCGGTCATCGTACCTGATCCAATCATCATATTTACATATTCTGGATTTAGGTTTATGACAGGAGCGACCGCAAGCGATGAAGTGTAGACACCAATATCGTTCAAGCATCCGTCAGTACCGACGTCGAACACAATAGCACCATCGTACGAACCCGTATAGCTAGGCGAGAGCGACCAATAATTTGAACCCTTGTAGAGATAATAGTTGCTATTTGCTGTAATAAATTTCCCTGACCCTGCAGCTATCACTTCATCTGCTGTTATTAGTCCCGCTGGGTAATCCAATGCTCCATTTCCTTTTGTCGTATCTTCTACCGTAAATGCATCGTTTTGCTGTGGGCACTTAAATGTTGGCACTGCTCCTATATATCCAGCTGTATATCCACTTCCTATCTTCATTCGTGCATATGCTCCAAATGCTGTCTCGTTTTGTCCATATCCTAATCCTGTGTCCCAGCTCGTTTCTGTACTTGTTTTTCCTGGTGTACTTCTGTCGTTACAGAACAGAACATCTACGACGGACTCACTGTATCCTGTATCTACTATATTTGTCTTAAACCATTCATCTACTACTGTTTTGATTGTCGATGATTCCGTATTCCCTTGAGCCTGCGTTTTACTCGTACTTGCAGTCGTGCCCGCTGGTCCATACATATATCCTACATACTTATTATCATCCCATTTTTTGTTATAAGCACTAGTTCCAATAAATCTTGCACTACTATTTATTACATTTGCATATGGTTGGTCTCCGTCGTAGATGATTCTTAAACTCCCATCTCCATTGATGCGCACTATTCTCCAATACATATCTTGTTTGGATTCGTTTTGACCAAATTTAACATAATTGTTCTCAACTGCTCCCCTAAAGTAATAACTTATACCATAGTCATCCTCCATTTCGAAGATTCCTTCATCAGTTGTAGCTGGTTCATCAAAAGAATCTTTCACTCCATTAGACGTTAGGCCTAAATGTGCAAGTGTCTGTGCAGATGCAGAAACTGCGTCTTTAATTCCAAGTTTTAAAGAAAATTCAGCATTAGAATTATCTTCTTGATTGTAATCTTTATTCAAAAATTTTACTGTTAACCGATAACGGACAACTGAACCTACTGGAGAAGTTATGTCGTTATAAATTAAATAATCGCTAGTTGAACCACTAGGAACTGGTTCCTCATCTACTAAAGTAGTGTTAGTCGTAAGGTTTTCTAAAGTAAAGACTAATTCATCATTTACGAAAGTGTTTTGGAGTTCTCTAAAGACTAGAGAGTACTTTGTTTCTAATGTACCTACATTACTTATTTTAAAATCTTTTGTTATAGAATTTCCAGGGGCTAAGTTGGCACTTATGTCACCACAAGTACTTAAATCGCCGTCTTCACAATCCGTGTAACGAAGTTTCATTGTAGCGGTGGATGCTGTAACATCTAATGGCTCATTAGTCAACTTATCTGCCCATGTGTAAGCATAAGAAATCGTCACCACTAAAACGAGAACGGTCGAAGCAATTATAATTCCTATAATAGTTTTGTTCTTCTTATTCTGTTCCATGTTACCACCTATTGAACGTTTTCTTCTGGTATGAACAATGCCCTACTAGCCCACGTCTTATTCTGAGCGTTTTCTAGAGTTCCATCAGCATTAATCCACGCTCTCAAATCGTAAGTCTTGGCTTCATTAGGATTCAAATCAAAGGTAAATATTTCATAAGCACTTTTATAAGTACTTTCGCTTGGAGTCGTAGCAAGTTCAGAGTTCAACTTCTTCGTAGTTCCGTCTATATTTACACTTACTAATTCATCCGCTAGGGTACTCGTATTTAAAACTTCGAGGACAACTTTAACTCTTATTGTCTTGGTGGTTTCTTCGCTTGTAACCGTAAAAGTATATGGATCGACTCTTAATCCCAGTTCATCGGGCATCGGATATGCGTTAGTTATTTTAACCCCATCTGTCGATTCGGTTAGACTTATGCGTAATCCATCGAATTGAGCCTTACCTTTTAAAGCTTTTGCTTCTCCTACTTCCTCAAATTGAGTTGAAAAGAACGCAAAACTTACTGTTGCTAAAGTAGCTAGAGCCATAATACCAATTACTAATACTATAAATTTATAAGTTTTCTGTGTATCCTTCATAATACCACCTTCCACTATTTCTATTATAATGATATCTTAAATATCTAAGGAAGTCAACTTTAAAGACAACTTCTTAAACAAATTTTACTATCAAAAGATGCTTTTTAATAGCGCTACAGCTAACAAATATAAAAAATAATAGAGCATCAGTTTTAAGATGGTTACTAGTGGAGCTAAACGTACCTTTCTATTTATCATTTTATCTAGACGTACTAACAAAAAGATAATAATTAGATTAAAAATGTATTTAGGCTCATAAATGGATAACATTAAAAAATAGATGAGGATGGGATAGAAACTACGCAAAAAAGGGATCGTCAAGACGACGAGATGAAAGCAGTATGGAGTCAGATTAGAGATCATAAAATCCAAAACTAAAAGAAGTGTCGTCATTTTGATGCGATGAGAAGATAGTTTAAATTTTTAAAATCGACATATGGTTTGACTTCTACTATCTTCTCTACTCCTTTATTTTCTACCGCGATGACTTTTCCTATCTTAAGGTCTGCTGTTAAATCTTGAAATCCGCTCGTTGTAACTTCATCACCTATTTTAATATTTTTATAGTTATCTATGTTTTTTAGATTAAAAGTTCCCTTGGAGGAATCATAATTTCCCAATATTCCATAGTTTTCTCCCACTTTGACGCTTATAGAGGGACTATTGGTCAAAAGTGTTATCTTTGCTGTCGTTTTAGTCGATTCTGTGACGACACCTACCAAACCTTTTTCATTTAGAGCGATGTCATCTTTAGATACTTTGGATTCCGTATTGACGACGACATAATCGTAAATATTATATATGTTGCGAATTGCTGTTTTGGCTAGAATATAACTACGTCCATCAAATATTTTTAAATTCTTTTGAGCTTCATCATATGTTGCAATCGCCCTTTCTAGCTCTTCGACTCTCTTCTTGTATACTTCTTCAGTTAGTTCTACTCGATTGTCGTGTCTTAGAAACGATTCGACATTGGCAAGAACGTTTATTATAGTATTATTTAAAATTATATAGACGATAAAGACGAGAACTAAAATTAGTAATGGGCGCATTTTATTCATGAACTATTCTCCCTTCTTCGACATAACTATAGTACGATTTATTGCCGACGATGATGTGGTCCAAAAGAGGAATGCCGATAATACTACCAGCTTCCAGTAGAGATTTTGTCGTATCGTCGTCTGCTTTACTTGGGCTTGAATCACCACTTGGATGATTGTGCATGACGATTATACCAGCCGCAGTATCTAAAAGAGCGCATTTGAATACTTCTCGCGGGTGGACAAGCGAGGTATTCAAAGTGCCTTTAAAGAGTATTTGATGAGAAATACAACGCCGATGGTTATCGACTAGTATCACCATAAAATTTTCCTGTTTTTCGTGGGCGATGTACGAATTAAAACATCTATAGACGTCTAGCGGTGTTTTCAATCGCACGTTATTTTGCGGTAGAGATTCTTCATATATTCTTCTACCTAATTCAAGTGCGGCTAATACGGTCACCGCTTTAGTCGAACCTAATCCTCTAATCGATTTAAGCGTCGAGAGACGGATTTCTTTTAAATCTTTTATGTCTTCTACTTTTGAGAGTATCTCTTTACTCAAATCGCTTACCGAATTACCTTGTACTCCTGTCCTTAGTAAAATAGAAAGTAATTCTTCGTTTGATAACTTCTCTTTGCCATAGGCAAGTAACCGTTCGCGCGGTTGCTCACTTAAAGGTATATTTTTAATCGATGTCGACAATCATACCACTTCCTTATACATATTCAAGAGTTCTTCATTAATCGCCAATTTGCTTTCTTCATTAGTCTTCACCATCATATTTTCGTATTCTTTGCTGTTCGCTAAGACATCGTCCGATACCTTAAGACTCTTTAAATAATAATTTATACCTAAATCATCTAAATGCTCTTTTATAAAATCTATGTTTTCGTCTCTATTTAAAATGGAATAATAGACTCTATAAAGATCGTCGTCTTGAAAGACAGCTCCCCCGTATGATGAAGCCATTGCGTGAGCGTTCTTGGAATCTTTAAATACGCCGATTTGAATAGCAACAGCATTGTAGCTGCTTTCTTTTTTCGTGTTATTCTCGACGTTTTTGAAAAGATAGAAGGCACAAGTACATCCGACAAATACAGCAAGCAAAATAGGTTTTAGTTTCATAGTATCACCAGTTAAGAGTTTACTAAATAATCGGCAACTATTTTGTCGAAGTGAAGAACTCCTCTACTATTTATTATACCGGGTAAATTCGATTTTTCTCATCTACTGATATTTATTAGTTCGCCTTTTTTGACGACATACAAGCTGTAACCTTTATAAAAACAGTAGAATACGTCGCTCGCTTGTAAATTTTGTTTACGCAAGTTTTCTCTTAACCACAGTTTAGATTTATTTATAAGTTTTAATGTGTTCGTTTGTATTTCACCATCGACGATTAGTGGTAAAGGCAGGTTTTTATCGAACAGTTTGCGTTCAAAAATAGATAGCTTACCGTTGGGCTCTAAAAAAGCATAATCGACTGTCTCTAAACTTTTTATGCCTTTTTGTCTTAATTCCAACAGCAAATCATCCATCGTATAACGTTGGCGAACCATCTCTTGATAGTCGACTTTACCCTTATCGATGATTATTGAGGGCTTTCCTCCAAAGAAAGTTCGTATTTTTTTGGATTTTAAAGAGAGTCTAGCTAAAACGATCTCTAAGACGACGAGAAGCCCAATAGGTATGATCGTCAAAAAGATGGAATCGGACGTATTCTCAATCGAAATGGCGACTAGTTCAGCAATCAAAATAGAGACGATTAAATCGACGACTCCCAGTTGTCCAACTTCTCTTTTACCCATTATACGATACATGGTCATGACAAAAAAGTAGAAAAAAACTGTCCTAAATAGTACGATTAAAAATTCTTTCATGATTATCACCATTTATATTATGGAAATAATTCCCATAATTTAATCAAAAAAAAGAAAAGTTCTTAAACTTTTCGATCTATTTTCTCTTATTAGAAAGTAATATAATTGGAAAACTCAGTAAATAGACGATGAACGTACTTAGGATTGAGACGCCAAACATGAGTATATAAGTGGTATATAGATGATTTTTCCAAATGAAGAAGGCGATTATGGCGACTATTATAGCTACGCTTTCTACCATTAAAGTCTTGTTCTTAATCTTTTTACATTCGCTTGCTTTGGTATGAAAGAAATCGATGATGAGGTAGACGTACATCGCCGTGAATAGTATCTCTAAAACAGTAGTATTTTCATATTGTAGGAATATCACAAAGATGACGAATAAAAGTATCTCTTTCATATTAATGGAAGAAAAGAAGTTTTTATTTATAAACTTAAAATACTTTTTCTTTTCTAAATCTTGGGTTTCAATAACACCTATACGATATAACATTATCTCGACAAAGTATATAATCCAAGGTATAAATGTCGCCAATTTAACATAATTTAAATTCATTATTCCACCTCTCCATTCAAACTAAAACTTTTCGCTTCTGTAATTTTTACTGGTATGATCTTGCCGATTAAATCCTCGTCGCCATCGATATTGACTAGTTTCATCGTCTTCGTATAACCGCATACTTTACCTTCTCCGCGGTCACTCTTACCTGTCACTAATACTTCTTCTATGTGACCTAATAGTTTACGATTAGCTTCTAAACTAAAATGGTTTACTAAATCGTTTAATCTTCTCAATCTATCCTCTTTCTCGCTCATAGGTGTATCATCTTCCATACGTTCAGCAGGTGTACCGATGCGGGGAGAAAAGATAAATGTGAAAGCATTATCGTATTTGCAGGCTTTGACGACATCCAGTGTATCTTGGAAGTCTTCTTCTGTTTCACCAGGGAAACCGACGATTATATCGGTCGTGATAGCAACGCCTGGAATCCGCGTCTTTATCTTATCGAAAAGGGTCATATATTCTTCTTTAGTATATCTTCTACCCATGCGCTTTAAGATGGTCGACGATCCACTTTGTAGAGGTAAATGTATATATGGCATGATATTTTCTCTTTCTCTAATAACCTCTATCAACTCATCACTAAAATCCCAAGGATGTGATGTGACAAAGCGAATGCGAGGAATACCTAAATCGCTTACTTTCTCTAAAAGTTCCGCGAAAGAAAGTTCATCTTCTAAGTCTTTACCATAAGCATTTACATTTTGACCGAGAAGTGTCACTTCTTTATAACCATCTTCTTTTAATCGACTTATCTCTTTTAAGATGGCAACTGATTTTCTACTTCGCTGTTTCCCACGCGTATATGGGACGATGCAGTAGGTACAAAATTTATCACAGCCATACATGATGTTGACCCAAGCTTCTATTTTAGAATCTCGAGTATATTCTAAATTCTCGATGACATCGCCTTCTTTCGATTCGACTTCGATGTCTGTTTTATTGTGTAAATTTAAAAGCATATTTGGTAGTTCGTGCATATTATGTGTTCCAAATACGAGATCGATGTATTTATGTGATGAGAGAATCTCTTCGCATACGTGAGGTTCTTGAGCCATGCAGCCACAAAGACAAATTATCTTATTAGGATTGAGCTCTTTTTCATGTTTGCAGCGACCTAGAAAACCGAACACCTTATCATGTGCATTTTCTCTAATTGCACATGTATTCAATATTACTAAGTCAGCCTCTTCCATCTTGTCTACCTCGATAAATCCGATACCCTCGACGAGGTTTTTTATGAGTTCAGAGTCGTGCACATTCATTTGGCAACCATATGTCTTAAGGTAATATTTTTTCCCCATAAAAAGAGCGACATCTCTTTTTAAATCAGCTTCTATATAGGAAACTTGGCTGCGTCCACGCATTGCGGCTTCTTGTAAGTTTGGTAATTTCATTTCCATCACACCTAACAGTGTAATTATAGCAAAAGATATATCAAAAGTAAAATGAATCTAGACTCTTTCGAGCCTAGATTATCATTATTAAGAAGTACTATATAATTTTAGGTTTAAATTATTAGGATGTGCGGTAAGGGTCTGTTGCTGTACCAGTTCCTATTAAAGTTTTAACATAGTTGGCACTTAAGTTTATAACTGGAGTAATCGCAGGAGTATAATTTACATTGTCTTCGCCTAATTCACCACTAGCTCCTACTATAAATACATGAGCTCCTCCATTATAATAAAAACTAAAGGGTGAGAAGGTCCAATAATATGTTCCTTTATATAAATAATAGTTAGAGTTTGTCATACCACTTCTTCCTCCTGCTGCTGTTACCTCATCTGCAGTTATTAATCCAACAGGGTAAGTCAATGCTCCATTTCCCCTTATTTTATCATTCACCGTAAAAGCATCGTTCTTCTCCGGACATTTGAAACTTGGAGCAATCGTTGTTGTACCGGCATTCCAATACCCTGTTCTTGCTGTTGCTCCATACGCTGTTGGATTTGTATGATAACCTAAGCCTGTGTCATCTTTAAAGCCTGTTGCACTTTTTCCTGGTGTACTTCTATCATTACAAAATAAAGTATCATTTACCGCACTTGAGTATCCGGAATCTACAATATTTGTTTTATACCATTTACTTAATTGTGTTTTTGCATTTGTATCTGTTTCATTTGTTTGAGCTTGTTCTTTACTTGTACTTAATGTGTTTGTACCACCACCAAACATGTACCCTACACATTTTGCATCATTAAGCAATGATGCATTCCATCTGACTCCAGTCATAGCAACTCTATCATTTACACTTGCTGTAGTATTTACACCATTTGCCCAAGCTTGAGTTCCATCATAAATAATACGAAGTGATCCGTCACCATTGATTCGTATTATTCTCCAGTACATATCTTTTCCAGATGCATTTTTACCAAACTTAACATAGTTGTTTTCGGCTGCTCCTCTAAAGTAATAACTCGTCCCATAGTCATCTACCATCTCAAATATACCTTCATCTGTCGTAGCTCGCGTATTAAATGTTCCTGCTGCTTTTACTCCATTGCTTGTTAGTTTTAGATTGGCTAATGTATATGAGCCATCTATCTTTTTCCAATGAGCATATAGAGTTTGATTTGCTGTAATCGTTACTTTGGTAGATGTTATAATTTTTGTTCCTCCACTTGAGGCTGTATACCAACCTAAAAATTCATATCCAGAATATGTAGGAGTTGGCAATGTTCCATATGTAGAGTTATATGTTACTGTCTTACTTTTCGTCGATGTTGTACCACCGTTGGGATTAAATGTCACGCTGAAAGTCTTAGCAGTCCAATTAGCTTGTACTGTTGCTATACCTGCTGCCATCGTATACTTCGAACCAGATAGACTTCCCGCTCCACTTACCTTACTCCAACTGTTCGTATATCCTGTCTTTGTTGGAGTAGCTAATGTGTATGTCGCTCCATAATAAACCTTCACTGTTGTATTAGCTGTACTGCTGTTATAAATTCCTCCATTCGGATTGATCGTCAAGTTGTATTGATTTCTAGCATAATCATAATATATTTCGTTCTTTGTCGTATCATTTGAAATAACTATGCTTTTAGTACTCGGACTAGTGAATCCTGTATATGTCTTGACTGCTGGTGTAACTGTACTTCCATAGTTCGCCGTAGATGTAACAGTATCAGCACTCACTACTGTGTATCCACTCCCATTGACATTCATTTGCCTGTGATACACTTTGTAAGTATATTTATTCACAGTCCAATTAGCGGTGACGGTCGTCGCACTGCTTCCCATCGTCACTGTTGAATTCGACAATGTCGAATCGTTACTCGTCGTCTTCGTCCATCCTGCAAAAGTATAACCCGTTCTCGTCGGTGTTCCCAATGTATGAGGTTCACCATAATACATACTTACCGACCTATTACCCGTGTATGTCCCACCGTTTGGATTGACCGTAAGTGTATATTTATTTCTATCATAATTATATTCCACCTTATTTTTGACTGGTGGATACGTTGTCTCTGCTGAGATGAAGAGATTTTGAACGTTCGGACTAGTGAAACCTATATATGTCTTAACTGGTGGGTTAATCGTTATTCCATATGATGCTGTTCCTTCATCTGTGTCGGCATCTACAGTTGTATATCCACTTCCATTGACATTCATCTGTTTGTGATAGACGATATATTTGTAGTTATTTACCGCATATTCTGCTGTTAAAGTCGCATTCCCAGCACCCATCGTAAATACTGTTTCATTCAACGTACCTAAACTTACATTCCAATTCGTGAACGTATGTCCTTCCCTACTTGGACTCTGTATCTCGCTTGTTGCTCCATAATATAAACTTACAGAAGTCTCACCTGAGTAATTTCCTCCATTTGCATCTATAGTCAAGGTATATCTATTTCTCGTGTAATCGTATATGACCACATTCTCTTCTTCATTCACCGCTATGTTTAACGCTCTAGCACTTGGACTAGTAAATCCCTCGTACTCCTTCACTTCTGGTGTCACCGTCGATCCGTATTCAGCTTTCGTAGTCACCGTATCGTTCGATACTTCTATATATTCATCACCTGTAACATTCATTTGTCTATGTATCACGGTATAATTGTAACTGTTGACTGTCCAGTTTGCTGTAAGGGTCACATCACTTTCTTCGTTTAAAGTGAAAGATGAACCTTCTATCGTACCAGCACTTGCCGACCATCCTGTAAATGTATATCCTTCTCTCTTAGGAGTTGCGATATTTACCGTTGAATCGTAATCTAATTCGAATAACTCTTCTCCCCCGTATTCTCCTCCGTTTGCGTCTATTGTCACATTGTAAGTGTTGGCTTTCCATATTGCTTCCAAATTGGTGTTCGAAATGCCCATCGTGAACAAATTGTCTTCTAACTTTGATGAGACACCAATTACTTTCCATCTTATAAATTCGTATCCCCTCCTTGTCGGATTAGGAATCTCCATCGTATCGCCATTTTGTAATGGATACTCTCGTGTTTCACTGAATGTCTCCCATCCCCCTCCGTTAGGATTTACACTCAATGTATAATATCTATATTTCAGAGGCTGCCCTACATTGAACGATGTATTGAAAAAAGCATCAAAATCGTCTTTTTGGTCTATTTCCTCTAAATTGTTTAAAGTTATTTCTAAATTATAATAATAGGTCTCTCCTACAGGTACTGATAATTCACCTGCCATCGTCTGGGTTATCGCTATTTCGGATGTCGGAACATTGCTCGTTGGAATTATTTCAGTGTATTCTCCGTCTTCTAAATCACTATAAGTTAATCTATATGTTAAACTTCCATTTAAGTAGGTGTTAATTAAATTCTTCCAATCTAAACTCAATGACGCCTCTGCTGTCCCCGTGTTTTCAATCAAGAATTTTTTTGTAACTTTTTCACCAAATCCTAGTTTAACATCTATTCCGTTATCATTATCTGCAAACCTTAAAGATAGTGTGGCTGTAGATAATTGAGCATCCTGTTTATTAATAATGCCTGATGCCGTAAAATATGCATAAGAGACAGCACTTATTATTGTAATTATCAATGCGACACCTATTAGCAAACATATCGTTTTCTTAGTTTTTAAGGTCATAAACTTCCTCTTTCTAGTCATATAAAAGACTGGTGTAACCACCCTATATTTTTTTATATATGGACTTTTTATATTTCTCTTTTTAGAGAAACGCTACCCTCGTCCATATTCTTCTATATTTATGATTATACCCCCCCCCCCGGACGTGTTTGTCAAGTAAAAACT
>CAZLNI010000014.1:13712-17463 GCA_964560995.1 uncultured Muribaculaceae bacterium | reverse complement strand
AACATAATGAAAGTTATCAAGAAAAAATAGAGTGGTCTGTCAGAAGAAGTTTATCTAAAGCCAATTATAGAATTCACACTGATAGTATAAAAGAAAACATTGTTCCTAAATTGACTGAAAAACAAAAAACGTTTGTATATGCAAACGAGGCAGATGTAATAAACGTTGCTTTATTTGGTATGACAGCCAAAGAATGGAGAAAACAAAATCCTAACTTAAGTGGTAATATAAGAGATTATACAGATATTCTTCATTTAGTGGTTCTAAGTAATCTTGAAGTTTTAAATGCTAGTATGATAGATAATAATATTTCACAAAAGCAAAGATTAGAAAAACTAAATCAGACAGCAAGAAAAGAATTAGAAGTGTTAGTAAATGATAAAAATATTATTGGCATTCAAAACTTAGATGAAAAGAATAATAAACTGATAGAAAATAAATAGTTCGTGTCATTTGGGAGTAAATGTGTGGGAAAATTTTCCAAAAGATAAAATAATGGCAATTGATGTAGTTATTGCTAAAAATTATTTAACTAATAGAATAAAAGATATGGTGTAGAATAAGTTCGGGTGAAAGCTCCAAAGTGCTCTCGAAATAAGTAACCTAAAATGTAATAATTCAATATCAAGTAGAGTTTTGCCTTTTCAAATTTCTTTTGACATTATGACTTCGAACAGTGGTAATGAAACAGATTTGGAGGGAGTCTTAGAGACGATTAAAGAACAGACATTAGTCGATTCTAATGCGCTTATGGAGTATTTTTGGTGTTTATTTATAGGAGATGCTCTTTTAGGAAACTTTGATAGGCACAATGGAATTTGGGGTTTTCTAATTAAACGAGGAGCAGATGAAGTAAAGGTTGCACCTATTTATGGTTGTGGTTCTTGTCTGTATCCACAGTTTCAGCATTAAAGTTAGGTGGAAATAAAATAAAGTACTATGAATTTATAAACAGTTTAACTAATGATGATTGTAATAAAGCTCTATTAATGGTGTATCCAAGAATCGACTTAAAAAGAATCGATGATATAATTGATGGAACTGTGAGTATATGTTCTATTAGAAAAGAATTTTATAAAACGATAATTAAGAAAAGATATGAAGGTATTTTAACTCCTGCATATACGAAATTATTAGAAAAGAACTGATAATCTGATTATTAGTTACTTTTTTTCTTTAAAATGTTTATTTCGTGCTATAATAACTGCTAAGAAAAGGAACGATGTTGAATGTTATTACAAAATAATTTCTTCTCAAGTTTATATACTTATCTTCTTCAATTAGAAAGTTATATAGAGAAGGGCCAAACAGTAGTCACTACTGCTAATGTATATGATAAAGAAAGCGGAGATGAAGTTGCAATTAGATGGGATAAATTTAAAACAACTTTGCAATTTTCAGCTGACATAATTTTAAAAGAGATAGAATATAAGGGTTATTTAAAATGTTCTTATAATAAAAGAACACATGAAGTGCTGGTTTCACATGTTCCTTATGTTCAATATGGAGATGTAAAAACCCCACTTTTTACAGCGGATATTGTCCGACTATTAGTTAAAAGCTTAAATAAGTATATTAGTGGGGAAGAACTTAAAATACGTTTTTCAAGCGATTCAACTGTTATAGCGATCGATAAAAGTTCACTTTCATTAATTCCTAGCATCAGAGACACTAATAACTACATTTTATTAGAGAGAGTTATATCTACTATCGATAGAGAAAAAAGAAAAATCGATGGAGATGTGAAAAGATATCGTGAAAAGATGGCTAGGCTGGAAGCTGCACGCGAAAGGGCTATCGCTAAAAAAAGGAAAATATATGGATTAGATCCTAAAGAATTCGAAAGCACAGAAAAGTTTTTAGAAACTCTTTCGAATTTGCTGGCCGATATTTATAGTAAAAAAGTTGTTAATACGAAAAGAAACTTGGAAGCGTCTAAAAAAGCTTATTGTAGACTTATGATGGAAGCACTTGAACCAGAGGAAATAAATTTATTTAAAGAACTTGAAGAAGCATTTGAGGAACTGTTCAAAAAAGTAAAGGCATTTCTAAAAGTTGAAAAGGATGATGTTTCCTATATAGATTTTGTAGAGTACTTAGATCCAGATTTAGGTATAGTCGTAGATTGTAATCATTTCGTTAGTGATGTAACTTCATTCATAATGGAAAAATTTGATATCGATAATTTCGATTATAGTTACTTTTTGGATAATGATGAGAGCAAAGTCGATAATAAGAGTTTTTCTGATGAAGACGAGGAAGATTTTTCTGATGAAGATGAGGAAGATTATTATGTTGGGTTCGATAATGATTTACCTGTTAATGGTCATATCCATAATTTTATATACGATGAATCTCGAAATATCAAAGACCTTCTAATGCGTGTGATAAATTATATGAATGATGATTGGGAAAAACTTGTCCTTAAACATAAGTGGTATGTCATGGCAAAAAAATGTGAGCAGGATTTTGAGGAAGAAGAGCCTATATTAAATCTAATTAAAGCTGCTCAGAAAGAATTAAATGAAAGAAAGGAACGTTCATTAGAGATAACTTTTTCGGAGCTTTCACAAGGTGAACAAAATTTATGGAGGGCAGGAGAAGCTTTCTCTTTAATGATTCTCTGGAGGATTTATAGTGCTGTTAATGAAGACAGCGAAAAGCTTCCTTCTTATCATCCCATTTTCTGTGGTACTAGGGTAGAACGGTATGAGTATGGTTATCTTGGACGTCGTCGTATAGTAGGTTGGGATTATGAAGCCGATTTTAAGCGCATTAAAAATGGTGCAAGTTTATTGTTACAAATAGAAGCTCTAAGGATACAGCTTCGTTATTATGAACTCATACAGAACGATCCTCTTAAGGCTATGGACTCATTCTCTAAAGATAGTAATCTTTGGGGAAATATTATGAGAATTCCTTACTTTATAAGAAAGGATAAAGATCCATATGATCATAAAGAATCTTTCAATCTATTGATGATTAAACCGGGCTATGAAGAGGTAGATTTTTCGTCAATAAAATACTATAGTGATGATTATGGTAAAAGGTTTGGTCGTAGGCAAACAGAAAGAGCAAAGATTTACTTTGAGAATTCTAGTGATTGTGAATGTACTCGTTTTATGGCTTGTATACCTAAGTCTCTTTCTATAGAGAGTATTAAAAGTGTCGTCGATTATATGTACAAGGCTACGGAATATCTATGTGAAGGTGATATCAATCGATTGAACTTTGTTTGTGAAGATTTGACTTCTATGATAACATTAAAATCTTATTTAATAGAAAAAGAATACGAGCGGTATTTAAAAAAAGGCTTTTACTATCCTCGTAGAGAACTATACATAAATGTAGATCCAACATATTATGATAATTTTATTGTTAATACACCTAATAATAAAGTGTTCTGGCATCAATACGACTATAATTCTTCTTATCGTTTTCATAGAAAACTAGGAATTAGTCTAAGTATCCAAATTGGATCTGCTATAAAAATTATTTTAGAAACCGGAGAAAAAGTAAGTGTAGAACAAATTAAACATTTATTACTAGGAGAATATTTAGAAGAGGAAACGAGAGATTATGCTTTGCTACAGGAAGAGTTAAAAGAACTTTCAAATTATGTAACAGAAGAGAGAAGGGGTGATTTTATATACAGTATTAGAGATAATTCATATGTCATGCGTAAGCAGACTTGGGAGGAGTAGTTTGTTCATTAAAAATGGACTTTTTCTTTATGAAATCTCCAGTTTGT
>CAZLNI010000014.1:0-13702 GCA_964560995.1 uncultured Muribaculaceae bacterium | reverse complement strand
AGAATCTATATCGGTTTTGTACAGGGAGTTCATGGGTTAAGAGGAGATTTAAAAATAAAGAATCGATTCGAAAATCCGGAGAAAATATTTGTAAACGGCAACAAGATATATTTAAACGACGAAGAACACGTCATAACTAATCAAAAGTTTTATAAGGGACATTACCTCGTCACAATCGACAATTTAAAAGATATCAATTTAGTAGAAAAGTATATCGGGTACGACGTCTTCTTTGCAAGAGAGGAATTGCACGAAAAAGAAGGGGAGTACATAGTAGATGATTTATTCGGCTTAGAGGTAGTCTCAAACGGCAAACACTACGGAAGAGTTAAGGAGATTCTCGACAACGGGAAATATAAAATACTCGTCGTCGAATATACAAAATCGTATATGGTTCCCCTCATAGACGAGTATGTAAAACGAGTCGATGTTTCTAAGGGTACGATCGAAGTCCAAGACGTAGAGGGGTTGATTTTATGAAGATATCGATTTTGACTCTATTTCCAGGAATGTTTCAAGGTTTCTTAAATGAATCTATAATAAAAAGGGCAATCGAAAAAGGTATCATCGAAGTTGAACTTGTAAATTTTAGGGATTATACACCTTTGAAAAACGGACAAGTCGACGACTCGATCTACGGGGGTGGTCCTGGCATGCTTTTGAGGTGTGAGCCGATTTATGAATGCCTCGATGCGATTAGAACTAAGGATTCGAAAGTCGTCATGTTAACCCCAGAGGGGCGCATATTCGACCAAAAATGTGCGAAAGAGTTTAAGACTTGCAAACACTTAATACTTTTATGTGGTCATTATGAAGGATTCGATGAGCGTATAAAAGAGGCTGTCGACGAACAGATTTCGATTGGCAACTACATATTAACAGGTGGAGAGATACCCGCGATGGCTATAATCGATGCGACGACAAGACTACTGCCAGGCGTCATCAACAACGAGAGTCTGGACTCAGAATCTTTTGAGGATGGTTTGATGGACTATCCATCTTATACGAAGCCGAGCGAATATAGGGGCATGAAGGTACCGGACGTGTTAATCAGTGGCGATCACGCGAAGATAGAGAAGTGGCGCGCCGAACAACGGATTTTAAAGACTAAAGAAAAAAGACCCGATTTAATGGAGAGATGATATATGGATTACTACTCAATTTATAAGACTGATAAAAATTTTCTATGCGATAACAATATAGCTTTTAAGGGAGGATATAGTTTTAATAAGAAGATAACTATAACTCTCTATAATGCCGAGATGATAGAACACATTTTGACTAAAAAATTTAACAAATCCCTTAAAAATCTCATAAATATCTACTTGATGCTCGAAAATGACGAAGAAGGAGATAATAATGCGGTCGATATATTGGAGCCGAAGATAGAAGTGTTAAGAAATCTTCTCTTAGGGACGTATGCGCGTTTCTTAGATGCAAAAACGGTCGAAGATTATTTGAACAAGTTAGAAAAGTTCGAAAGAAAAGTTGGAAAATTGACAGTCAAGAAAAGTAGACATCTATGACACATTGTGACACTTATTACGGTGTCTTTTTTTTATACTTAGAGAGTGAGGTGAAGAGTATGGTCGTCTATTGGGATGTCGTGTTAATCATCAATTTCGTTTTCGACTTCGTCTTATTGATGACGGTGAATCTGTTGCTGAAAAGAAAGATGCCTAAATGGCGTCTGGTATGTGGTGCGACCGTTGGTGAACTTAGTATGGCGAGTCTTTGGGTGAATTTCGATACAGTGGGGTTATTTATATTTAAGATTTTTTTGAGTTTCTTAATGACGTGGGCGGCGTTTTCTATAAAGGATTTTAAACATTGTATTTACAATGTCATCTATCTCTATCTCGTGGGAATAATCTTAGGAGGCTTCGAATATTTCCTATTTAACGAATTTAAAGTCGGAAGTGGTTTTGGTTTAAAGTATTTGATAATAATCGTCTTAAGTCCTTTGGTGTTAGCAGTTTATTATAAGTTAGCTAATAAACTCAAAAACGATTATAACAATAGGCATAAGCTAAAAATCGTCTATGGCGAGCACGTATTCGAAGGAGTCGGATATTTAGATTCTGGTAATAAATTAGTGAGTCCGATAAGCGGCAAGCCGATCGTCCTCGTCGAAAAGGAATATATCGTCTACCATAAATTGAAACTCGTGCCTATTCCCTATAACGCTTTAAATCACCATGGTCTTCTATATTGCTTTCACCCAAACGAATTAATGGTAGATGGCGTTTTATACCCTAATGTATTAGTCGGTTTATCAGAAGTTAAATTCAATATCGACGGTTGTAATGCGCTTTTAAACGCTAGAATGGAGAGTTTATGATTTTTAAGAAAATTATAGAGTTTTTAAAAAAGAAGTATAACGATTGCTTCTTTGTCGGTAGTACAGATGCTCTGCCGCCACCTTTAGATAAACAAAGAGAGTTAGATTTACTCTTGAGGTGTCAGAATGGAGACATGGAAGCTAGAAACATTCTAATCGAGCACAATTTACGGTTAGTCGTCTTTTTGGCTAAAAAATTCGACAGTACGGGCTACGACTTGGAAGATTTGGTGTCGATCGGGTCGCTCGGACTCATAAAGGGCATCATGACATATAAGGTAGACAAAAATATAAAGCTCGCGACGTACGCATCCCGATGTGTGACGAACGAGATACTCATGTATATTAGAAAAAACAAAAACAGAAAAGGCGAGGTCAGCTTCGAAGATGCCTTAAACTACGACTCCGAAGGAAACGAGTTGCACCTCGAAGACATCATGGGTACGGATGCCGACGTCGTCCACGATGAAATCGAAAATAAGCTAGCTAAATCTAAACTCTTAGAATGCTTAGATGACTTGCCTACTCGCGATAAGGAAATCATGACTATGAGGTACGGATTAAACAATACTCAAGAATACACTCAAAAAGAAGTTGCCGATTTATTAGGAATAAGTCAATCTTACATATCGCGCATAGAAAAGAAAGTCATCAAAAAGCTCAAGAGTACGATGAAAATATGAGTTATAGTGAATAAAAAGTGATTTAATCTCCCAAAAGATAAGCGAGGGGGATTTTTAAATGAGTAAATTTAAAGTAGATATAGTCGGTATCGACACAAATAAGCTAAAAGTTTTAAGCAATAAGGAGATGAACGAATTATTTGAGCAGTATAAGGGAGGGGACGAAACTGCTAAAGAGAAAATCATAAATGGCAATTTGAAACTCGTCTTATCGATAATTAGCAAGTTTAGAAATAAAGATATCGATATGAACGATTTATTCCAAGTGGGATGTATAGGCTTAATTAAGGCGGTCGACAACTTCGATCAATCTTACGGTGTCATGTTTTCGACTTATGCCGTTCCACTCATCCTAGGCGAAGTTAAAAGATTGGTGAGGACTAACTCGAGTGTGAGGGTAGCTCGCAGTATAAGAGATCTTTCTTATAAAATATTGAAATTTAAAGAAGAATATTCGAATATATATGGCATCGAGCCTAATAATCATATAATCGCGAAAGAACTCGGAATCGAAGAGTTCGAGATAAGAGAAGCTTTAGAGGCATTGCAAGAACCCGTAAGCATATTTGAACCTATTTATAACGATGGAGGAGATACGATTTTTCTTTTAGACCAAATTGCTGACGTCAAAAAAAATAGTACCGATAAAGATATGATAATCGCGATGAGAGAAGCTTTGAATAAGATTAAGAAAAGAGAAAAAGAAATTCTGATATCCCGTTATATTGTCGGAAAGACGCAAAGCGAAATAGCCTACGATTTAGGGGTAAGTCAAGCACAGATATCGCGAATCGAGTCGAGTGCAATTAAGAATATACGAAAACTTCTTGAGTAAAAAAGAACCTATTAAAATATACTTATATAGGTGATCTTATGCGCATGAGCGAGTTACAGATGAAAGATATCGTCAATACAAAAAATGGGGCGAAGATAGGAAAGATATGCGACATAGTGGTAAACGAAACAGGAGAAATACTATATCTCGTCGTTGAACCTATCAAGTTTTTAAAAAAGTATACATCTTTTGGTGGAGAAACCAACATCAAGTTTAATCAAATCGTCAAATTTGGCACAGATGTAATACTTGTAGATTTATCTATAGGGTAGTATAATCTTTGTAGGTGTGATTTCTAATGGATAAGAAAGTTTTTATATTGGGTAGCATTTTTTTAATATTAGACCAAGTTTCAAAAGTCATCGTCGATACTTTTTTGACTGTTAACCAAATTGTAGTCGTCATCAAAAACTTTTTTTCATTGACATGCGTATACAACACAGGCGCAGCTTTCAGCATTTTAGAAGGGAAAACTTTGTTTTTGTCCTTTTTTACCATCATCGTCTTATTCATGATTATTAGGATGAATAAAGAATTTAGAGATAATAAGAGAAATATTTTAGCTTTCGGATTGCTCTTAGGTGGAACGGTTGGGAACTTGGCAGATAGATTGTTTTTAGGTATGGTGCGGGACTTTTTGAAGTTTAAGATATTTGGATATAATTTTCCCGTGTTCAATTTGGCAGATGCCTTTATCATCATAGGGATGTGTCTGTTGATTATCAGCATAATAAAAGGAGAAGATGACAGTGGAAGTAGTAGTAAAAGAAGAAGTAAAGAACGTACGGTTAGATAAATATTTAGCGGAAAATACGAATTATACGCGCAGCAAAATAGAGAAGATGATAGACGAAGGTTCTATTTTGGTTAACGGTAAACAAGAGAAGACGAGTTTTAAAGTTAATGAAGGTGATGTGCTCTATGTTCCAGACCAAGTGACAACAGTAGCACGAATAAAGCCGGAAGATATAAACTTAAATATTCTCTATGAAGACGATTATATTCTCGTCGTCGATAAGCCTTCTGGTATGGTCGTCCATCCAGGCAACGGGAATATGGAGCATACTTTAGCGAATGCTTTGGCGGGATATACAAATAAACTTTCCGATTCGAACGGTGTAATGCGTCCCGGTATCGTCCACAGGATAGATAAAGATACGAGTGGAGTTTTGCTCGTGGCAAAGACAGATGAAGTGCATAATATCTTAGCAGAAGGATTTAAAAATAAGACGATAAAGAGAGTGTATGTCGCTTTATTAGATGGCGTATTCCCCAATTCCAGTGCGACCATTGACGCGCCCATTGGAAGAGATAGCAAAAATCGTCTAGCTTTTACGGTAACTGAACAAAATGCTAAACAAGCTGTTACGCATCTCAAAGTCATTAAACGTTTTGAAAAAAATACTTTAGTGGAACTGCGATTAGAGACGGGAAGGACACATCAGATAAGAGTACATATGAAATATATCGGTTTCCCAGTTCATAATGACCCCGTGTACAACAATAAAAAGGCGAGCAAATTTGGGCAGTTTTTGCACGCGAAGAGCTTAGAGTTTAGTCACCCCATCACAAAAGAAACTATGTATTTTGAAAGTCCTTTGCCAAGTGAGTTCCAAGAATACTTAGAACGGCTTGAAGATGCTTGAGATTTTGAGCTCTTTTTTCAAATTTGACACAAGTATTAAAAACAGAGTATAATTATTATAGTAACGAGGTGAAAACATATGGATATAAAGGCTTGTTATAAAGTTTTGGGTTTAACAATGGGAGCTTCAAAAACTGAAGTTGACAGCAAATATCGTGAACTTTGTAAATTGTATTATCCAGGCTCTCCGTTTGGCGGTTCGAAAGCACGCGAAGAGTTAGAAAAAGCATACAGTACTATCTGTGAATACTTAGATAAAATACAAAGAAATAAAGAAAAAGTTAAGGCTGAAGACATACCTCAGTTTTCATTAAACAAAAAGCCGATTAAAGTGAGATTGAAAAGCGCGATTAAATTACACGGCATGAAAACTCTCACCGCAGCGGTTGCAGTAAGTGGAGTATTTGTCGCTTATACAACTATTAGAGATGTCGCTTCTTGGCTTTCAAGTTTCGATTTTGGAAGTCTCAAAATGAAAGATTCAATAGCTATAGAAAGTGAAGAGCCTAAGTCATCTATCTTTGATGGTATTATTGAATTAAAACCTTCCTCTAATGAGGTTACAGAAACCCCAAGTTCAAGTTTTCAAGATGCAAACTCACAAGAAAATAATGATACATTCGTTGATGAATACGGACACGTCATCGAAAATAGAGATGGGGTGACTTATGTCGACGGTATACTCATCGTCAACAAATCTTATCCATTGCCAAACGATTATAAACCTCTTAACCCAAGTTCGCCTATAGTTGGAGAAAACGGCGTAGACTTTTTAGATAGTGAGACATTGTCAGCATTTACTGAGATGCAACGCGACGCGAGAGATAAGGGATTAAACCTTTGGATAGCAAGTGGATATCGTTCCTATAATTATCAAGCTAATTTGTATAATAAGTATTTGAGAACAGCTGATAGTAGCAGTGTAGACACATTTTCAGCTAGAGCTGGTTATAGCGAACATCAAACAGGCTTGGCGTTCGATTTAAATTCTGTAACACAATCTTTTGCCAATACCAAAGAAGGACAATGGGTAGCCCAAAACTGTTATAAGTACGGCTTCATCATTCGTTATCCAAAAGGTAAGGATGCAGAAACAGGTTATGTGTATGAGCCTTGGCATTTGAGATATGTCGGAAAAACTTTGGCAGAAAAGTTATATAATGGTGGCGACTGGATAACTATGGAAGCACATTTTAGTTTGACAAGCGAATACGATTATGAAAATGAAAATACTAAGGGATACGCAAAATAGCTTTAATTGTTGAGCACTCATTTTCGTGTAGTATATTTTATCCGTGGCTTTTAAACGGCGTTGTAAAAAACCTTTTAGTGCAGAGGTATAAGTAAAAAGTAGAAAAAACTAGTTTTCTACTTTTTAAATTGTAATCTTTTTGAGTTTTTCTGATATTCTGTTAAATCTCTATATAATTTGTTTAAAAGATTTTTTTGTGAGATGCCAGATTGGCTATAGATGTGTAAATCGGTGCGGGACCAAGGAGAGATGTCGACGATTGGGAAAGCAAATATAAATTTACGAAGCCTTTTCATAATAGTTAGTTGATAAAAAGTAAATTCGTCCGATAAATACCCTATCAAAGTATCATAATCCATCGTGATAATAGTAGTACAACCTGCAGAAGCGAGGTCTTTATAGATAGAAGTAGGAGTGGACTCTATTCCCATTTCTTTAGCGATTTGCATTAATAGAATAGGGTGATGAGAAGATAAAGAACTTAAATAGTAAAAAGGCTTCTCTAGAGGCGCTGGTGGTATTACTAGAGTTGATATAAGGTTCATAGGGGTTTCTCATCTCTTTTCTTAAAATTATTATAGCAGATAGCGAATACTTTTTATATATTTTTTGAAAGACAAGATACGGTTTTAATGTAATATTGCTGTCATTTGATATATACTGGCTCATCTGTTGTTATCTAATGACAACAAAAAAGAAAAGAGGCATTGTCAATAAACATGACGGGGAGTAGCAAGAAACACTTGCAATATGGGAAGTTATTTAGTATACTACTTATAGATTTTTACATTGTTTGTATGAACTCCATCTTACTTACAAAGTTTAAATCGGTTAAATTATATAAAGGAGGAATTTTTTATGGCAGTTTCTAAAGAAAGAAAACTTGCACGTGTTAAAGAGTTCGGTAAGAGCGAAAAAGATACTGGTAGAACAGAAGTACAAATCGCTATTCTAACAGATGAAATCAACGATTTAACTGAACACTTAAAAGAACACAAACACGATTATCATTCTAAAAGAGGATTGCTTATGAAAGTTGGTAAGAGACGTAGTCTACTAGATTATCTTCGCGACACCGACGTAGTAAGTTATCGTGAACTAATCAAAAAACTTAATATCAGAAAGTAAGGCACTAATGTTTTTAAGTGTCTTTTTATTTTAATATATGAAAGAGGTTTATATGAAAAAGGAATTCAAATTAGATTTTAGAGGAAGAGAGTTTACAATCGAAACAGGAGAACTTGCTAAGCAAGCTAACGGAGCTGTTCTAGTAAGATATGGCGATACTGTCGTTCTATCGTGTGCAGTCATGTCATCGAACGTCAGTACAGCGGACTTCTTCCCTTTGACAGTTCTCTATCAAGAGAAGTTGTATTCTGTCGGAAAGATTCCGGGAGGTTTTATCAAAAGAGAAGGACGCCCAACGGAAGAGGCAACTCTCGCATCACGCTTAATCGATAGACCGATTAGACCGATGTTTGCAGATGGATTTAGAAACGAAGTACAAGTCATCAATACAGTATTATCGGTAGACCCAGATAACAGTCCAGAGATGACTGCTATGTTAGGTGCTTCTTTAGCACTTTCAATAAGCGATATACCATTTGATGGACCGATTGCAGGAGTAAGAGTAGGCAAGATAGGAAAGAATTACATAATCAATCCAACGATAGAAGAGACGGAAGAATCAGAGTTACTATTGACTGTCGCGGGAACTAAGACGGATATATGTATGATAGAAGCAGGCGCTCATGAAGTCGACGAGAAGGTAATGGTTAAGGCGATAGCGGAAGGTCAAAAAGCTATTCGAGAACTTTGTGAATTTCAAGAGAAAGTCATTCAAGAGGTCGGTCGTCCAAAAGTTACAGTCGATTTAGTGGCAATCGATGCGGAACTTACTGAAATCGTCAAGTCTTATACGCGTGAGCCTCTCTTGGAAGCTTTAAAGACGAAAGCTGAATATGCCGAAAAGAACACCAACATAGAGAACGTCAAAGTTCAAGCTATTGGGCATTTCAGCGAAGTCTATGCCGAACGCGAAGATTTGGTTGACGTATTAAAATCTGTTCGCACGATAGTCGACGAGTTAGAGGCGGAATTAGTACGCGACTTAATAGTAGAAGACCACATGCGTCCAGATGGCAGAGCGCTTAACGAAATAAGACCTCTTTCAGCGAGTATCGATTTATTACCTAGAACGCACGGAAGCGCACTCTTCACACGTGGTCAGACGCAAGCGTTGGCGACGACGACTTTGGGTGCGATAGGTGAACACCAAATATTGGATGGACTCGGAATAGAAGATATGAAGAGATTCATGCTTCACTATAATTTCCCTAATTTCAGTGTCGGCGAGACGGGTCGATATGGTGCACCTGGTAGACGTGAAATAGGACATGGCGCACTCGGAGAGAGAGCATTATTACAAGTCATGCCTAGCGAGGAAGAATTTCCTTACACTGTTCGCGTCGTAAGCGAGATTTTGGAATCTAACGGTTCATCTAGCCAAGCTTCTATCTGTGCGGGCTGTCTATCTTTGATGGCGGCAGGCGTTCCTATAAAAGCACCGGTCGCGGGAATCGCTATGGGATTAATAACTAAAGGCAAAAAACATGCCGTATTGACCGACATACAGGGATTAGAAGACCATATGGGGGATATGGACTTTAAGGTAGCGGGAACGAGAAACGGAATAACTGCCTTACAGATGGATATAAAGATAAAGGGCGTAACTGAAGCAATATTGAAGGAAGCTTTAGGACAGGCTCACGAAGCGAGAATGCAAATTCTAGATCTGATGGAATCTATTATTAAAGAACCTCGCAAAGAATTGTCACCTTATGCTCCTAAGATTGCAACAATCGATATAAAACCGGAGAAGATAAAAGACGTCATAGGTCGCGGAGGAGAAATGATTACTAAAATCATTTTGGAAGCTTCAAACGTTAAGACTGTCAACGATAAAGATGCTGTCAAAGTCGATATAGATGACGACGGACATGTAGTAGTTTACCATACAGATAAAGCTATCATAGATAAGACAATCGAGATGATTGAAAATGTCGTTCGCGAAGTAGAAGAGGGTAAAACTTATACAGGAAAGGTTACTAAAGTCGAAGACTTCGGCTGCTTCGTCGAGTTATGGGCAGGTTGTGAAGGCTTAGTTCACGTATCTCAATTAGCTCATGAACGCGTCAATAAACCTTCAGATGTCGTCAAAGTTGGCGACGAAATCATAGTCAAGTCTTTAGGCTATGACAATAGAGGAAGACTCAACTTATCGAGAAAAGATGCTCTTCCTAAACCGAAAAAAGAAAAAGATACAAAAGAAGATAAGTAAGACCCAGATGGGCCTTTTTTATTGTCAACTTTTTTGGGGTGTTCATATGTTAAAAATGTATAATCTTAAAAAAGGAGTGAAGTAATGTTTAAGTTGATTGGGGCTTTAGCGGGAGTAATGTCGGCGAACATCTTTTTGAGTGCAACTCTTGCGAAGATAAAAGCGGAATTTAATAAAAAAGAGATTTTGAACGAACTCTTTAAGGCGGTTTGCATCATTATAGGTTTTTTATTGATGATTGGAAGTGCATATTTATCAGAAGATATCGTTGTCGCGACGATTAATGGAGTGGAAATGAACCTTCTGGAAGGTATGAAGGCGACAATCGTCACGGGAATAATTTTATATAGTGGTAAAGATTTAACTAAGTTGGCTAATCTTTTTAAAACAAGCTGTAAGTTAAGTAGTCCAAAAGAGCCAATAAAAAAAGACGATTACTCGTCTTAAGAATCGATGCTTTGACCAAGAATTAAACTTAATAGAGATTCGAAATCGGTACCTTCTAATGAATTTTGCAAATTATTCAAGATGTCAAACATATCGTCTTCGCTTAAATCATCTATCGCTTTAGCGTCATTTAAATCTGGTAGAGTTACATCTTCAATGGTTTTAACGTTCACATCTAAAACGATTTCGACTTCGGTGTCATTACCTTTAATAGACCAAACTATTTTCATAGTAGAATTGACGTCATCCTTTTTGCTAGATGTCTTATTTGAAAGTTCTAAAACGCCTGTAAGAACTTCTCCTTCTACTTCAAAAGAATAGTCTATTTTTATTTTGCCTTCACCTTTTTTACTGTCGTTTGCTTCGATTACTAGTGAGCATACTTTATTGTGATTGGCATTTTCATTAAATACATCTAAGTATATTTTGTTATCTTTAATTTCGCCCTTAAAGATGAAATTTTCTTCTTTTGCGTTATCTTCTGGGTCGATGAGAATATTTCCTTCGATTTTATTTTTAAGTTCGTAGTAGCTAAACAGTTTATCGTCATCTTGGACGATGTCAAATCCGTAGAAATCGTAACCGATACTATAGATATTAAATTCCATAGTTTCGAAGTCTTCGTAATCGAAGTCTTTTAGAGATTCGATAGTAACAAGTGTTTCGTCGCTTAAATCAGCTTTACCATCATTTACTTGTTTTTGGGTATATTCGCTAAAACCAGTTCCAAGTTTTTTAGCTACATTTTTAGTTATGACATATGTATATTTAGTTACAGTAAGCTTTTCTCCGTTGGCTTCTAATTCACCCGTGCTGCTTTTGAAATCGTTTTCATCCATATTATCTATAAGATAATCTTTAAGAAGAGTTAATAAAGCGAATGAGTCGTTATTCGCCAATTCATCGAAGTCGACATCGATTTCGGCGTCATCGCTTGTTCCTAAGTCGATGATATAATCGAACAGCTTAGGACTTTTTAGATAGGTCGTCTTTTCTTTTTGATAAGCTGTAAGACTTAGTACTTCCTTAGAACTGTCTTCTAAACCTAGAGTGATAGAGCCTTTTTCTAACGTTTTGTCTGCTTCAAATTTAGCGTTTAATCCATATGCACTTTCTTGACCATCCATTTTTAAGTTAATCTTACTTTTTAAATCCAGTGATAAACCTTTTTCTTTAAAGAGAGAATCGTTTACCTCGTCGTCTAAAATCGGTTCGTATACTTCTTTAACAGTCTCATAAGTTTTTTCAATAGCTTTTGTAAAAACGCGTTTAGGCGTGAGAACAGGAGTTTTTAGATATAGGTATGCGGCGATTCCTAATATGATGAGGAGTGCGGCGACTAAAAGTATTCCTTTTGTGTGCTTTTTCTTCTTACTCTGATTTGGTAAAGTGTCCTCTAGCCCGTTAGGTGGGGTAGGAGCACTTACGTTTTGGAGTTCTTCTGTGACTTCCAAGACAAATTTTTCATTTTTTTCATTTTCCATTTTCATAAATTTTACTTCCACCTTCTACTTCTATGATTAGATAATAGCATATTTTGACAAAAAACGCCATAAAATTAATGAGAATAATTAGAAATTGGTAGAAAAATCCTGTAGAAATTTTATATAATTTCGTGTACAATCATTTGACAGAGAAGTCTGTCTTGACTTGACAATTTCTCGCATAAATCTGTTGACATATAACGACAATATATTTATAATAAGGCTTACAGATATGGCTGTTTTCTCGATTTTAGATTCGGAATAATAGAATTATAATTAATCGTCTGTTTACCATGTATTCTAGAGATTTCTTGAGAAAGCAACGAAAGGGTTAGGGGAATTATTGCTAACTTTAAAATATCTAAGGAGAGTGATTTGGGGTTAAAAGTGTAGACACAAAGTGTCAAGTGGCAAAGAGTTGCCACATTATTAAAAGTAATAGAAAGCAGGTTAATGACAAATGAACAAAAAACAGATTGCTGTTTTAGTCGCTACTGTGATCGTTTCTATCATCTTAGTTCTCGTTATCATGTTTAACATTAAGACTTATGATATAATGTACGACACTAAAGGAGGAACTTTCGTAGCGTCTGAGAGAGTAAAGATATTCAAGCAGGCTACTAGACCGCTCGATCCAACTAAAGAAGGTTATACTTTTGATAACTGGTATTACGAAGATGGCATTTTCGATTTCAGTACGAAAATTACGCAGAATATGATCATCGAAGCGCGATGGATAGAGGGAAGTCCAGTAGAAGGTACTTTTATCGTTTCATTTAATTCCAACGGTGGAAGCAGTATCGCTTCTGTTAGATCGAACTTGGATGGAACGGTTACTCGACCAAAAGATCCAGAAAGAGAAGGATATACATTCGTCGCTTGGCAATATAACGGCGAAGACTTCGATTTCTCTACTAAAATTACGAGCAATATGACTTTGGTAGCAAAATGGGAAGAGGGCGAAGGTAACAATACAGATAAACCATCTGTTCCAGCACAGAAAGTAACGGTTAGTCCAACTTCGATCAGTATGTACGTAGGCAATACTCGTAAGATTGCGGTTGCTTTAGCACCAGCGGAGGCAGTGAATCGCAAGATGTATTGGACCTCATCAAATACGCGCGTCGCAACGGTCGATTCGTATGGTACAGTTAGAGCGGTAGGAGTTGGATCGGCAGTTATCACTGTCACAGTCGACGGCGTTAAAGCTACGATTGCCGTTACTGTAACACAAGCTCCAACAGTTCCAGTAAATCCAGATCAACCAAAACCGGAAGAGCCAAAACCAGATGAACCTACTCCAGAAGTACCAGAGACATATTCGATCGAATATGAGGCTATCCCATCGAGTGCAATGGGCGAAGTATATATCAAAATTAAGAGTTCTAAACGCGGTTTTGTCGCTGGCGTAATTCAAATAACTACTCAAAATGGAACTGTTACAACTGAGAATGTTTCAGCAAGTGGTTACAAAATGCCAAGATCAATTATCCAAAATGTAGTCGTAGTAAGTACAAATTAATAAAGAAAGGAATAAAGCAATATGAACAAATTAAACAAAATATTATTTAGTGTTTTAGTTACCGTATTATGTGGGTTTGGCGTTTTCACTAGCAGTGTAGATGCTTATATCAAAGAAACTATAGATTCTAGTGCAACAGATGCAGATCATATA
>CAZLNI010000013.1:0-17604 GCA_964560995.1 uncultured Muribaculaceae bacterium | reverse complement strand
AAGCATAAATGGTCACCTTCCTCTCTAATCGATGAGCTTCTCTATCTCATCATATATATAATCTTCGATTTCCATTTCGAATACTCTATTTAAAATCTTATTTTTTTTAGCTTTTTCTAAGACTTCTCTATCCTTCTTGATATAGCAGCCTTTACCATTTTTCTTGCCTGTCGGGTCAACAGATACTACACCATCAAATTTGACGATGCGGAGCAACTCTTTTTTTGGTAATTTTTCTTTCGTGACGACACAGGAACGCATAGGTATCTTTCTAATGCCCATGATTATTTGTTTCCTTCTTCGTTAACTTGGCTCATAGACTTGATAGTCAAATGATATTTAGTAAGTTTGCTGGCGAGTTTAATATTCGCACCCTTTTTGCCGATTGCAAGAGATAATTCGTCGTCTGATACAGTTACGAAGGCTTCGTTTTTATCGGCTGTTTCATCGATCGATACGTAGACGTTTTTAGCTGGACTTAAGGCATTCTTGATGAACTCTTCTGGATTTTCAGAATATAAAACGAGATCGACCTTTTCGCCATTTAATTCTTTTTGGATGTTATTTATGCGAGAACCTCTTTCTCCGATGCAAGCGCCGATTGGGTCAATGCGTTCATCTTGTGAATAGACGGCCACTTTACTTCTTACACCAGGTTCACGGGCTACTCCATAGAGTAAAACTGTACCATCTATCAATTCTGGGATTTCGCTTTCGAATAATCTTCTTATGAAGTTATAATGTCTACGTGAACACAAGATAAGGGGGCCTTTAGGTGTCGCTTCAACTTTTTGTAGGTAGACTTTGATGCTCGTGCCCATCTCTACTTTTTCGTTTGGAATCATTTCAGACATAGGAAGAATTCCGCGAGCACGACCGAGGTCGACGTAGTAATTCCTTTCGTCTTCCATAGCGAGCATACCGAGCATCAATTCTCCTTCTTTACCTTCGAAATCAGCCATAATACTTTCGCGTTCGGCTGTTCTAATCTTTTGAATCAAAACTTGTTTAGCTGTTTGAACTGCTACTCGTCCGAAGTCGTCTGGCGTTACTTCTTCCTCGATGGTTTCTCCTATTTCGATGTCTGGGACTTTTTTGCGAGCGTCTTCTAAAAGTATTTGGGCATCGACTGGAACAGTTGGTTCTTTAACGACTTCGTTTCCTTCTTCGTCGATGGTGACTTCTGGGTCTTCATAGTCGGCGACGACTGTATAGTAACTTATTATCTTTATTTCGCCAGTTTGTCTATCAACTTTCGGTTTGACGTTCGTCTTAGAATTATAGTTCTTTTTATATGCCGTGATTAAAGCTTGTTCCATTCCTTCAAAGATTATCTCTTCATCGATGTTTTTTTCTTTTGCAATTATATGAACGTTGTCGATAAATTCTTTGGCAGCTTTTTTCTTTGCTTTAAGTTCGTCTTTATCTTTAGTTTCTTTCATCTTTATTACCTCTTTCTTTACTAGATATATCCAAAATATATTCCTCTTCTATCAAATCGAGTTCGTCGATTATAGGATTAATTACGTTGGTTGCATCGACAATGGTGTCCATGTCCAATCCGTTAGCTTTGTCCAATGTAATCTTTAAAAATTTGTAGTTATTCTCCGTTACATAGACGATTTCGTCGACGACTATTCCCATCTTTTGCATCGGTTCGGTGATTGCCTCTCTAATCGTATCAAGTGTCTTTTTCATTACTCCTCCAATCATTAAGAAAAGTGGGTTGTTGCTCCCCACTTCCTTTCTGTTAATAAATCAATTATAGCACAGTTTTTTTTAAAATACAAACGCTTTCTCTGTGATCAAGTGTTTTTTGAATATGTTACAGTAATCGTTTTGTTTTCGGCAGGCATGCCTTCTACTCCTAGTCTAACAACAGGAATATTTGGCGTATAACCTTCTTTTTCTGGTGAATATATTGGTTGATATTGTTCGCCTACTAGAAGTTCTATTTCTGCAGGTCCAAACATCAGTTCACCTGTTTCATAAATGTAATAAATAGTCAAAATATACAATTGTTCAATACTTGCATCTTCCGAATTTATAACATGGTTTTTTGTTGTAGATACACCATCTATTAGGGACGTAGTTTCTATATCTAAACTGCATTGTATGTTATTGTTTGCATTAGTTATCGCATCGTCTCTTTGTACTAAATATTCCAGGACTATTTCTTTTGTTTCTCCAGGTTTGAAATTTTCAAAATAGAAATTATTGATGTCTACTGTAACACCATCGGTCTCTTGTATTTCAGCTGTACCTGTGGAATTAATCATATTAGGTGTTATCTTAACTTTATCTAGTGTTGTAGAAGTTGAATTAGTAATTTTGACTTTATATTCAATCGCTTCGTTAACTAAATAAAAATCTTTTTTTTCATTTATAGTTATAGAAAATTCTGGTTCTTCAACTTTAGCAAAATATAGATTGCAATAATCTATAGAAGAGGCATTTAAACGAACAGCTTTGGTTTGCTCATTCTGTGTAAGTATTCCCCCATTTTTGCAATTACTCTTTTCTTTATTTAGAACATAACCTGTCGTCGGAAAAATTTGGTCGGCACTAATTATGTATTCGCCCTTTTCATTTTCAATATAGAGCGCGAGCGTATTGTTAGAATAAGCATTAGACGATGTACTTTTATAAGTATAAAAACAAATACTCAAGATAAATAGTGGTACACTTATTAATAATATTCTTTTTATCTTCATAGCTATTCCCCATTTCCTCTATTACCTCTAATAGTGCAACTGTCTAATAAGTCTAGATTACTATTTTAGAATCTTACCTATAATCTATATTATACAATTATTAACCATTTTTTCAATGCTTTTATATGTATCATCATAATGCTTTTTATCCCAGAGGATGATTTAGTACACTTTGAACTAATTTAGAATCGAGTCTCTTTTTTAAAATAAGGCCTATAACGAAATTTGGTTAAAAAAAAGACTTAGATTATCTCTATGTCTTAATGGTTTTTAATCGTCATCGCCGAAGAAATCGTCGAAGAATTGGTCGTCAGTTACTACTCCATTACTTAAAACGACACTCGAATCATCGACATTTATTTTGTTTTCTGCCGCAAGAGGTGATTCCTTCTTGTCTACATCTTCAAATAAAGGTTTTGATAGTAGGTCTTTAGGTACCTCATCATCGCGAAAAGGCCGCGGTTTAAGTTCTGCCTCCGGAAAAATGCTCTCAATGGTCGGTTTTTTGAATTGATTCTTTTCCATTTCGCGTCTCTTCTTCTCCTCTTCTTTTTGTTCACGTTCAAGTTCTGCGATTTGGGCATCGATGTTTTTGACGAGTTCATCGATGTCAACTGGTTTATCTAAGTCGAATGGATCTTTTGATAAAGGGCTAGAAATCGGCTTATTAAAGTCGTTACCTAAAGGAGGGAGTGGAGGTGTAAGTGGAGTATCCATGTTGTTAAGTGGCGAAGAAGCGGTTGCTTCTTGAGCTTTGTTAATCGCTTCCATCGTCTTTTTACGCTTTTCTTCTTTAACGTATGTCTTCAAATCGAAAACCTTGACGGGATAAGTATCTCTTTCTGGTATAGTTGCTAAGTCATAACTATCTCCCCAATCGATATCGTAAGACCCTTTTAATACCGTCCTAAAAGGGCGCATACGCATGCGGATAACTATTATCTCGTTGCGTTTCATCTTCTGTAAATCGGTTACCGTGACTAATGGTGTCGAAACGGTTTTATCGTCTTTTTTGGATTTTACTTCACCACAAAGCTTACTTATCTTCTCCAATGCTGACAATTCGTTCGTCAAAAGATATACCGTATTACCACAGTTACTTCTTATAGTTTCAGCATTTTTTTCGCCATATACTTCGTCTAATTGGGCAAAGTTCTGGATGATAAAAGTAAATCTGATGCGACGAGAACGTGCAGCTGTGACCATCGAAGTTACATCGCGTAGTTGTGGCATATTAGCAAACTCATCTAAGATGAAGTTCGTCCTATATTTGAGACAACCGTTATCTGTTTTATGAGCGACGTCGATAAGTACTTCATATAATTGTTTAATGAAAATCGTCGCTAAAGAGTGATATGTCGTCTTTTCGTCGTGAACGATTAAGAAGACAGCCGTCTTTTCACGTCCGATATCTTCCATGCTGAAGTCACTGTAAGAGAGCATCTCGGACAATTCTTCACGCGTACTGAAGTTACGAATCTTACTTTGGAAGACGGATAATATACTCGCTTTCGTATCGTTAGGAGCAGTAACTGTCGCTTTTGCGTATTCATAAGCTGCAGATGTGTCACCTTTTAAGCTGAAATAGTCTTTAGCAAACGTATTGATACCGTTTTTCTCTTCTCCCGCAGAAGCCATATTACTAATAGACGTAATGTTTACTTCGTTCTCTTTAGCGTCTTCAAAAAGACTCAACGCTAAACCAGAGAAATAGTCGGCAGCACTTCTCTCCCAGAATGGGTCGTTAGTGTTTTTAGGGTCTATCAAGATATTTTGTGATATATCCTCTAATAGTTCTTTTGCTTTGTCGGTCTTTCCCTGTTTATACATCTGATATGGTATAGAAAGAGGGTTCCAAGCATTTCCTTCGCGTGGATCGCGGAAGTTTATGACGACGAGTTTATATCCTTTATCTTTAAGTCTGTTCGCGTGTCTTTGGTATATCTCACCTTTCGGGTCGGTGATGACCATCGATTCGCCATGCTTACAAAGGCTGTAAACTTGTGGATCGACTAAAGCTGTCGTTTTACCAGAACCAGATTGTCCAATGATGAGAGTGTGGTATTCTCCATCATCTACCCACATGTTTTTCCCGTCGTTTACAAGAACGATGCCGCCAGCATCGGAGGTAGGAAGATTAACTTGTACTTTCTTAATACCGAAAGCTTCTTTCATCTCTTTTTCAGTCGTCCAACGATTATATCCCTTTTCTTCCTTATCGCCAAAAGTAATCCCTATTCTACCCTTTTCAAAGTCGAAAATCGTCGATGAGACACTGAAGAATATCACTACTAAGGAGACGATGAAAAGCAACAAAGTAAGCCAAAAAGCATCCTTTGTAAAATGGGCGAATATGTTTAGCCCGACTAATTTCTCTTCTGTTCCAAAAGATATGAAATTTATAGCAAGTATAGCGCATCCGATAAACAGGGCAATGCATATCAATATAAAAAGAATAAAATCTTTTTGTTTAACTCTAACTTTCAATTTCATCTAATCATTCCCTTTTCTTTGACCTATTATATACTATTTTTTCTCAAATTGCTACCAATTTTTTACTCATTCGATTGGCACAGTTACATCGTCAAAATAAATCTCATATTTCATGACGCCAGAGGTGGCAAATATGATTTCATTTCCGTCTTCTAACCTTATATAAAACAGGCGCTTTTCTTTTTTATCTACGACACTGTAAGAGTCTAATGAACTCGTTCGCAAGGCTTCTACAAAGACTTTAAAATCGTTAAATGAACCGAAGCGTTCATTGCGATAGTCTTCGTTTATGAGATCATATGCCTCATCTAAATCGTTATTGAGATAGTATTTATAGTCATTATAATAAAGTTTTGCCATGCGTTCTTCCGATATATAGACAGGCATGTATTCGTTATCTTCGTAACTCTTTAGGTAATCGAATTCTGGAGTCGGGTTATGTGAATTATAGAACAAATAGATGGTTACGACACTGCCCACGACGAGAAATGTGATGATGATGCCGATGATGAGGTTATATTTATTTTTCATTCGAATACCCCCTCTTTGAATTCTTTACCGTCGTATGGTTCTATCGCATAGAGATTATTCTTTTTATCTAGGTAGACGATTAAATAAGATTCCGTTCTACTGGTTGTCGTCATATCGAGTTCTCCCGTCTCCAAATAGCCAAATATATAATACTTGTAAATATCATCCTTTAATACCTCATAATACATAGTCTTACTAGCAAATTGGCTACTTGCTGCGATGAGGGGAAGAGAATCTAAGACATTCGCTTCTGTTATGAAGTTCTTTTTCTTATATTTTTCTTCTAAAACGTTTAAGAGACTCGTACTATTCTTGGATGTCAAAAAGTTAATATATCTATTTGCACAGGCACTGACTGTATAAAATTCGCTGTAGTTAGTGACGATTTTGGCGTTCTTTTTCGCATCACTTGAGCCATCAGAGACCATGAAGAAAATTATTATATAGAGAATAACTGTTACGATTGTCAAGACAGTAGTAATCTGCTTCTTTTTTTTAACATTTTCTTCTTCCATTATAAAGTCTCCTTTTTATCATACATATACGTGATTGTGGAACAATTCCCATTCTTTTTGACGACGTTTAACGAGTCCTGGCCATACTTCGCCTTTGACGTGAACATATTGGCCAAAATAGTTATCGTAAAGAGCTTGGGTGTCGCCATATTGCAAATAGGCATCCGTGAATCCGTTTATGTTACCTATGTTGTACTTAAAGACGACGAGCGCTTCTACTTTTTCTTTTTCTAAAGTTAATCCAGCATTTGCGAGAGTCACTTCGATAGAGCTCTGGGCTTCTTCTAATATTTGTTCTTTTATCGAATCTACTAAAGCTATATCGATATAAGAACCCGCCGAATAGTCGTCGACATTTATACCTCTTTCGGCGAATTTTTTCCGTTGTGCGCCTAACGTGACACCAGGTCCAACAGTAAGGACGCCATCTCCTATATCTTTAACAAGGTATTTCGTTCCAGTAGAATCGGTACCTGTCGAGCCTTCAAAGTTGGCGTCAAACCAAGTAAGGAAATCTTGGGAAACGGACGATTGTGGGCGAGGATCGTCTTCTTTAATATATTTTCTTGGGTCGGTAACGTTTTTAGTGCTATCCTGTCCCTCACGCACTTCAAAGTGTAGATGTGTTCCCGTTGAACGACCAGAAGTACCGACGTAGGCGATAACTTGTCCTCGTTCTACGGTATCTCCATCGCGTACGAGAATCGTATTAGCATGCAGATGTCCGTAAAGTGTATAGTTACCATCAGAATGGCGAATCTTTATGTAGTTACCATATGTCGAACCGTTTATACCACTATCTTTTCCATAGCCTATTGGCATGTCTTTGCCTGGAAAGATAACTACTCCCGATTTAGCGGCAATCACAGGCACTGTGCCGGGTGCTGCACCTTTGGGTGCAATATCTATACCGAAGTGAGTAGCCGCTACTCCAGTTATCGGATCGATACGTCCTCCACCTTCAGATGTAACGGAATTAGGGTAAGGATCACCCATGGCGTAAAACTTGCCATCTACTTCTTTTACTTCAGCTGAACCGATAGGCCACCAATATGCAGCATCAGAGCTGAAAGAGATGTATGTCTTTTCGCCTTCGGTATCTTGCATTTGCATGTCGACGATGTTTTGGATATCTCTTATAATCGCTTCTCTAACGGTAATCTTATCTTCATCGGGCCACGAACTTATCGAAGTTGGCAGACCATTGTTTTTAGCGTATTCTGTATATTCCGATTTGTTTTGTGGTCTATTATCTAAAAAATCAGATTCTCTAAGATATTTATAGTAGCCTTCGATGGAAGTGGCTGAATCCGTAGAAGAGGACATGAAAACTTTACCTTTTTCTAATTCTAAACAAGCATCTTTCGATTCTTTAAAGCCTTCCATATCGAGGTCGAGCCAACCAATCGTGAGTAAGACACTGTCATAGAAATTTAGAGTGAACGTTTCTCCACTAGGAGAACGCATGTCATACGTCATCGTCTTCTTTTCGTTCGTCTCCTCATCAGTACCTTCGTAACTACAAAAAGCTGTATTTACTTTAAACTGTTTGACGAGTTCTTTTAAAGTGTCTTTTTCAGTCTCATAGACACTTTTGTTAGATGAATTGTAATCGATTTCGTCATTTTCGTCGACTAAGAAGGCACTTCCTTCGATGAAGTCGTCGATTTGATAATTATAGAATATCGTCGTCAGTACGATATATTTTTGTTCCAAAGTTAGATGGTTTTTCTTTATGAGTGCGTCTAATTGAGTATAGAAAGCACTTTGCGATTTTTTAAGCTTTTTCGCGGCTTCTATTTGTTCTTCTGAACAGTCTTCATCTTCACATAATTCTACCCAATAATGTTCATATTCTTTCTCTATATCTTTACTATTTTGTGCTTCGTCGGAATATCCTAAGAAAATAAGAGGAATCGAGGCAATCATCACTATTATCAAAATGACGCCTATGAATCCTGCTAGACCACCTAAAATAGACAGTTTAACATGTATGGGAAGAGCTTTCCAACCCGCTGCTACAGTAGCAAGAAGAGCTCCGTCTTTTTCTTTTGGCTCATCGGAGTCTTTTTTATTTTTATCGAAAAATCCCATACATTAATCACCTCTATCTTATAAGCCTCCACCTGTTCCAAATGAATCGAGTTCATCCTGTGTAAGGACGACATTAATCTGCATTCGGCGTGCCCCACAGACGAATAAACCTTGTCCTTGACTGAATCTTTTAATCGCTTCCATCTCGTTTTCGTTTAAATCGATCAGTTTAGAAAGGTCTTCGACAGCTTGTTTCTTTAAGCCCATCGCTAAGTAGTAGCTAGCGTTGTCGAAAATCGCTTTACCGTGCATGATTATCTTATCTGCGGCAAAGTCGGTAGGCTGTTGTGTAATTATTATCGTTCCCGTGTTATATTTACGGCTACGACGTTGAATCTGTGCTAAGAACTCTGCCCCCAACTCGTTTTGGCTTCCCAAAAGAACGTGAGCTTCGTCTACTGACAAGACAGTGTTGATATCTTTATCTAAGCATAAACTCCACGCATACTTCAAAATGTTGAAGAAAAGAGTGTTTCGAATAGCAGAGTCACTGTTCATAAGTTCCCTTATGTTGAATACTACGAAGTTGCTCTCTGGGGCAATAGTCGTATGTCCGTTGAAATAGTAACGAAGTTCTTTGGTAAGTGGACGTATTTTAAGTTCCAGCCTCTCCATGACGTCTCTTTCGCGTGTATGTTCTGGCATGGAAAGAATTTTACCTTTAATCGTCGCATAGACATCGTCAAAAGTCGGATAATCGGTATTCTTGAAATGTCTAAAGTCGGAGTTGAAGTCGATGTTGAAACGTTTGTAAGTATCTTGAGCTACATCTGAGAATAACGTTAAGACATCGTCTTCTATATCGGGATAAAGGTAAGTCATAAATGCCTTTAAAGTAGAGAGTGTTCTCGTCAAAACGGCATAACTTAAACCTTTCTCCAAGTCTTCTTCATCTTCGTCGACGATTACTTCTAATGGGTTAATCATACCCAACTGGCCACCTTTACCTAAGTTGATGAAGTCGCCGTTGAAGTTCTTACACATGTCTTCAAGTTCGCCTTCTGGGTCGATGGCGATTATTTTATATTCGTTTCTAAGGTGCGTTCTAAGCATCAACTTAGCCGCTGTCGATTTACCAGAACCAGAAGCACCCAAAATCAACATGTTTGCATTGTTTCGGTTATGTTCTTTCTTTATTTGGTATAAGAACTGGTTGAAAAGGACTACTCCGCCCGAAAAATCTACACCTAATAAAGTGCTAAGACCTGGGTCCTTAATCGAATCGAATACGAAAGGGTACATTGCAGCAATCGTATTAGACGGAATAGGCGTACCTATTCTATCTTCGATATCTTGTTTAGGGAAGATAGGTATCATCGATTTTAAAACTTTCTCTTGCTCGAACATCAAAGGAATTCCGCGCATATCGAGCCCCGTCATAAACGTCTTCATCTCTAGTTTGCGATTTTCGAGTTCATCTTCCGTGTCACCACTTAGAAGGATATGCATTTGAAAGTCGAATATTTTAGCACTAGAAGCCGCGAGCTGTTGAATAAAATGCTCAAGTGACTCATAGTCTTGACGTATTCTTTCTTGCAAAGTGTGGTCGTTCTCTTTTTGGAATCTTTCCTTTAAATCGGCTATTTCTTTGTCTATCATCTTACGCATCAAAGCGAAGTCGATAGGTATATGTTTGATGACGACTTTGACGCCTGGTATGTTTGTGAGATTAGCTAAATAGCCGTGCTCGATAAATTTTGGATAACTGATGATAGTTAAAATCGTACAATACTTTTCTCCTAAACGGAACGTGGTAGGTTTCCACTCGATGCCCTTTGGAGCAATTTCACTCTTTAAACTCATGCGCTTGTCACCGCCCCAAATCTAGAATTTTCTGCTCCGTTAAAGAAGTTATCTAGGAGCATTCTCAAGTCGTCGTTCGATACTTGTTTGCTATTTAATGTGCAATTTGCTAAGCCTCCGATTAGAGTTTGCAAACGTTTTTGGATTACTTCTGGTCTCTTCTCTTTAAAAAGGATGAAGTATTCCGTATCGACGGCATTCAACTGCGTACTCATGAACATATTCGCCTTCGAGATGTCTTGCATCAAAAGTTTTCTTATATGTTGACTCGTCGTATTGTTGTACTGGACTTGTAAGTTCGCCAAGTAGACGTTTATATCTACTGGGCGTCCAGCAGAGATAAGCCAAAATTCATAATCTATCGTGTTGTAAAAGTTTCTAAGCGAAAATATTACGTTGTTTTGGACATCTTGGTCGAGGATAAAGATATTTTTAGGCTCAATCTTTACTCCCGTCACCAAGTAGCCATTGTCTAATTGAATCATACCATTATTTATTGCTCTAATAGGTAGCCAATCTTCTGTAGTTTTATTGTTTGTCACTGCCATGTTTATAACACCAACCTCTCCATTTATACGTTCTTTGCTTTATAAAGTAGAACGAATATATATTTATAATTAACTGCAATACGTTGTGATAATTTGGTATAGGGAATACCAAAAATGCCGAGATTAGCGCGGGTAAGAGCATCAAAATCATAGCTCCCAGTGAGTTAGTGCGCGCGGCTAAGGCGAGCACCAATACTACCGTCAATCCTACTCCACTTGCGAAGAGTATTAAATCGACGGGAGTAAATAGACCTAGTATCATTTCCGACTTTTTTGAATTGGCCGGAATCAAATAATTGCCATTCATCCTTTATTCCTCTTTTCTTATTTTTTATCTTTATCGCCTTTATTGCTAGCCTGTTCAGCGGCCTGCTTAGTTGCATTCTTAGCATCTTCACGAAGTTTATCTTGAATTCTCTCGGTTTGATATTGTGTATCATTTTTAAGTTTTCCAAGTTCGGTCGCGAATCCATCTCCAACAACTGTACCATCGATAGTTTTACCAGTGACAGCCATATTGACTTTTTCTAATTCTACTTCAGCTAATAGGTCGCCATTCATATTGGCAATAGCGTCGAGGTCGAGACGACTTGTCGTTACTCCGTCAACACCTTGGTTCGCATCGATAAAGTTGTTAATTTTTCCAGCTGCTTCCATAAACTGCAATTTTTTCTCTTGGATGACTTTGATACGTCGTTGGTCACGAACTGCTTCGGCTTCAGCTTGAAGTTGCGAATACATTTTCCCTGTCATCTTATCCATGTCATCGCCATTTGCTGCAATATATGCTTTATATTTTTTAGCATCGGCATCTGCGGCACTAAATTGTGCGTCGTTTTTCCAAAGCGATTCGACATTATCAGCATAAAGTCTTTTATAATCTTGCAATACTTGGTCTTGATTTCTCTTTCGTTGATAATCGTTATCTGCGCCTAAATAGTTTCTAGCAGATAAATTGGCTTGTCTCATCATATCTGAAACGTGACCACTCATTACACCGCCTAATGTTCCGCCATGAGCGTGTGAGTAGGCAGCTCTATTTACACGTGCCGTTACGACAGCCTTATTGGTATTCTTTCTAAGATTGGTTAAATCCTTTGCACTGTGAACATTGCGAAGACCCCAAATATTACGAGCTAATGATGAACCTGCTCCAGCAAAACCGCTGGCAATCTTTTTTCCGATATTGCCATCTGTTGAGCTTATGTTGCGAGCAAAGTTTCCAATTGTGGCTCCACCAAAGGTTGCGGCAGCTCCAGCCATGACACCAGGCATAGCAAGTGCTCGTTTGGCTGCTTCTTTGATGATACCAGTCGATTTGATGCCGAGAAGGTCGAAGAGCATTTGAGGTGCTTCTTTACCGAACATCAACAAACCGTAAATGAGTAAGACTGTAGCGAGCAATTTAACAGGACCTAGTCCCTCGCCAGTAGCAAACTCGAATAGTTTAGTTACTGTTCCTGGAATCAGTGAAATAAGTAACATTATGAAGTACATGACTGCTAAATAGAAAAATACTTCTAAGTAAACTTTGCTGAGCGTTTTTAGCCAGTTTTCGCGAAGTCCTTTTTTATTAGGCAGGAGTTCCAGTGTCACTGGGACAGGTGCGATAAGTTGGACGAGTGCCATTTTACCTACGCGTTTAGCTAAGTTTATACAGAACGATAACATGAAGAAAAGCAATACGATACCAGCCACAGTAGTAAGTAACGGCGTAAAGTTATAATCGTCGTTTGCTATGAATTCACTAAAAGCATTTAATCCGTAACCATCTTTTACCTTTCTGTAAGCATCACAGTATTTAGCATAGTTACCGTTTGGCGAGGGGTCTGTAGCCGTTGCAGGCTTACAATCTAGTGCTGTGAATTCTCCACCTTCGGGATAAAGAAACGCTACATAGACTGAAGCGACCATTGAGTTACCTCCATGATTGATATAATCTTGTGTACTCGCGGCGTCGATAGAAACTCCGAGTTCGGATGTCGCACCTCCTAATATGAGATTCTCCATCACACCAGAAGTTATTATCTGTGCTTGTAAAGCATAAAGTTTAGTGAATAACATTGGAGAAATCGTAATGATAATTATTGCAAGCAGGACATCTTTTACGAAAGATGCAGCTCCTACTTTTTTATCGGTAATCTTATCGGGGTCGACGATGTAACTTAGTAAGTTAAAGGCTAAGACGAAGACCATGACTATGCCGAGAAGTGTGTACATTCTATAAGTAAAATTTTTAACTATCGTGTCATTTAAAATAGAGGCGTCCGCTAAATAGTAAAATACGGAATAAGCAAACTGGACGAGTGAATAGACAGCTTTATCTAATGCGAACGTCAGTTGCTTTAACAAATCTATTAAAAAGTTTCCGCCTGTTAATGCAAAGATATTTAACATGTGTCCACCTCCTATTTTTTAATGTGTGATTCGCAAGTAGAACTATATGGGTCAAAAAGGCAAGCAGCACATACTTCGGCATCACTAGAACGGTTATCTTCAAAGCCGTTTATAAAACTAAAAACAGTATTAATTAGCGTTGGTAAGAAAAAGATTATTATCGCACTTACTATCGATATACCCATCTTTTTGGCTTGCTTAGGAAAATCACCAGAATTTCCAGACATGACAACTTTTCCTATATCGATAGAAGATTTAGCTATAATTATGAGAGGCAAAAATATTTTAACTAAGAAAATTAATACTCCTCCTATGCGAATAGCACCTGCAAAATCGGCACAGTTGTGTTCAAAATCTTCGGGTACTCCTTCATCTGGAGTTGGCGTTGTCTCAGTCGTTCCTCCTCCACCATCGTTGATGTCGACGCGGTTATTTAAAGCATTTACACTCGTAAGAGGAAGTGCCATACATAAAATTGTCATTAAAAAACAAATAAGAATCTTTTTCATAATTTCACCATAGCCAAATTATAACATAATAATTCAAGATAATAAAGAAAAAACCGACATTTTTTATGTCAGTTAGATATAACTTTTATTGAGAATCATCTTTTAATAGTTCCTCTACTCTCGAGAAAAGTTTAGCGTTTGCTTCTATTAAATCTTCCTCTTCTTTTACTTTAAACGGCTCGCCGTAAATTATACGTAGTTGGTTCTTAGCAAATTTATATTCGCCTTTAATGGCAAAAGGAACGATTGTCGCGCCAGATTCTTGGGCGAATTTGACTGTTCCAAGATGAAAAGGTAGTAATAGTTCATCAGTCTTATTTCGCGTTCCTTCTGGAAAAATTCCGAGTGCCTTTTCTCGTTTTAGTACTTCTCTTGCAAGTTTTTTAGCGTGAGCGTCTTTAGTACTTCTATTTACTGGGATAGTTCCTGTAATCTTAAAAAACCATGCAAAAGGTCCGTCAAAATACTCCTTTTTAGCCATATAATGAACGATTCTTTTTGTCGATATGATGACTAGGCATTGGTCTAGGATATGCTTATGGTTACCGGCGAAGATTATCGGTCCTTCAGAAGGTATTTTTTCTTTCCCTATAAGTTTAGGTCGATAATATAGTTTAAAAATTGGGGAAAGTAAGGGTCTAAATATTCTATATCCCCATTCTGGTAATACTTCATTTCTTTCTTCGTTCATATTTTTCTTCCTCATCTCTTTCTAATTTTTTATAATCGATTTTATTATAAATTGTTTTAGGCAATTCTTCTGCGAACTCATAAATTTTTGGATAGGAGAAAACGGGAAGGTTTTCTTTACAAAGAAGGCGCAACTCGGCTTCTACTTTAATCCGAGAAGTCGTATCGTTTTCTAAAATAATGAAGGCTTTGGCGACGTGCATTTTATAAGGGTGCGGAACGCCGATTACACAGCAAGATTTAACTTTTGGATGCTTTAATAAAACGCTTTCAATTTGTGTTGGATAAATATTAAAGCCACTCGAAACTATCATTCTTTTCATTCGTCCTGTAAAGTAAATGAGCCCATCGTCATCGATATAGCCACAGTCTCCCGTGTGAAGCCAAGTTTTGCCGTCTTTGTGTTTTTTTAAGATGTTCTTCGTCTCTTCTGGGTTTTTATAATATCCCAACATAAGCGTAGGTCCTGTGACGCATATTTCTCCTTCTTCGTTTTTGGATAGTTCTTCTAAGGAAGTGGGATGGCATATTTTTACTTCGTTACCGACCATCGGTACTCCAATAGACCCTACTTTATTGACGGATGGAAAAGTAAAAATGGTCGCGGCGATGCTTTCGGTCATTCCATATCCTTTAGAAAGGACGATATTTGCATTGTGATTTTTTAGAAATTCGTTTATCCTTTCTTCCGTCGCTATAGGCAGATTATCTCCGCCACTTATCATGTATTTGAGCGATGACATATCTAGGTGTCTAAATCTTTTATCGCTTAGCAGTGCTTCCCAAAGTGTCGGAACTCCTGCTAAGACGTTAGGTTTAAATTTTTTAAATATACTTTTGAAAGAGTGGGATTCAAATTTAGGAGTTAAAATTACTTCGACTTTTAATGTAAGGGGGCAATGAATACAAACACATGCTCCAAAACCGTGGAATAGTGGTAAAACTGTCAGTATTTTATCAGAAGGTTTTATGTTTTCGACGTTTATACTTCCCTGCTTGGCTAAAGCATTGAAACTGTAATTGCTAATCATTACATTTTTAGGTGTGCCCGTAGTACCACCGCTGTGTAAAATGATTGCTAGGTCCTTGATTTTTATTTTACACTCGACTGAACCTTTGTAAAGGTAGCCTAAATTAAGGAAATCGCTCCATAATAAATATTTGTCGTTTGTAATATCGCTTTCTTTCATATTTTTAGAAACTTTATATATAAATTTGGTGATTTTAGGCATAGATTCGGAAATTGATAAAAGGACAATCTTTTCTACTTCCGTATCCTTTAATCGTTCAGAAATTTTTTTATAGTTTTCATCAAAGAGAAATAAAATGCGGGATTCAGTTTTATTTAGATATTCGATAATTTCTTTTTTAGATGAAAGCGGATGAATCAGATCGACGACGGCGCCAATCTTATTAATGGCATAAAATATTTCGACAGCTTCAGGCGTATTGGGCATGCAAATAGTGACAATATCTTTAGTGCCAACTCCTAAGTATTTAAGACTTTTAGCAATCAAATTTATTTGGCGGAAAAAGTCAGCGTAAGTTAGGCGCTTGCCAAAATAATTTAGAGCATAAAGGTCCGTATCGTCACCAACTTCTTCTATTAAGTAGTCATAAATAGATGTCGATGGGAATTCTATTTTATCGTAAGTTTTTGTCACGGTCGTATTCTTCGTTTTCCATATTTTATTAAAAAATGCCATTTACTTTCTCCTTTCTTCTAGCTCATCTGCGATTAACTTCATTAAATGACTGTTCGCAAGAGTGAGATTTTCATCTTTTACTTCAATAGCGGGTAGATATGTTAACTTGATATTTTTATGAAAGGGTTTATACGATCCTGTTATGACGAATGGAACGATTGGGACTGCGGCTTTTTGGGCGAGATACACAGCCCCCATTTTGAAGGACATGATTAAATCATCGGTTCGATTAATCGTTCCTTCTGGAAAAATGCCTATTATTTGACCACTATTTAAAGTTTCGCCGGCTAAAAGTCGAGCTTCTAAATTTTTTGGTGCTGTCCTATTAACTGGTATTATGTGCATAGCTTTCATAAAAGGTCCTAGTAGTCCTTTAAATAATGTGTGCTTGCCTAAAAAATGAATTGGCCTTTTAAGAGAACTCATAAGCAATAAGCTATCTAGATTGTTCGTGTGGTTACCTGCCAAGATGAGGGGGCCTTCATTAAAAACATTTTCTAAACCTTTAATTTGTGGACGGTAAACTAATTTCATGAAGAAGGCAATTAGTGGACGAACTATTTTGTAGAGCATATCTTTATCTCCTTTAAGATACTTCTTCTAAATACTATGCGTTACACGTTTTTTTATGGCACACAAAAAACGACAATACATATTGCATTGTCGTTTTAAATAGAATTTTCCTATTTGCTCGTTTCTTGAGTTTCGTTTTGGGATATGCACATATCCGTAAGAGTTATTCCACCTAAATCGAGTAAAATACTGCATATGAGGGGAACAAAGAAGAGAAGTACTCCGCAGATAATTCTTTTCATTAATCTTGAAGAGGCTTTCTTTAATTGTCCGTCGTCACCAGAGGTAGCAGCCTTAACGAAATCCATAATGGAAAATGCTGCGATTAGGATAGGACCTAAGTACTGGACAAATTTAAATAGATTCTTGACGAGCTTACTCATATCTGTACCAAGTAAGCCATGGCAAGTGTTACAGTCATCTCCTTCACACATATTTAAATCTTTACCTACTCCCGAAATCTTTCCTAGAGCTGTTTCAAAATCCATTTTTTCAGTTTTCTCTTTTTCTTTAGCAGCTTCTTCTTCAGTTAGGATGCCTTTTTCTACATCTTCATCAATTTGGTCATTTATAGCATTTTTAACTGCATCTACGTTGCTCGTGCTACCTAAAGCAAGCTTATTGTTTATATAGTTTTCTATAAATGGTGGCATGATGTATGTTGTTCCAAAACTATAAGTATTTTTAACATAGTCCATGGTCTTATTTTTTATATATGTTAATATATCCCCTTCTTGCCTTTGGATAGTTATAGCCTCGTCATCCAGCATGCGGTCTTTAGCGTATTCATTTATGATGTTAAAAATGGAATTAACGCTTTCTCCAATGTTGAGTTTAAAAGGTCCTTGAGGGAATTCTGTACCACAAAATTCATCGTCGTCTAAGCAGTATTTTTGAACGTTTGGACCTCCTTGATTTATGAAAAAGTATGGTGGACATTCGAAGATACTTTCATTACTCGAATCCATGTATTTATTATTTTCTTTATAATAAACTCTACCATTAAATACTTTTTGGAAAGAACCGTAAGT
>CAZLNI010000012.1:0-17784 GCA_964560995.1 uncultured Muribaculaceae bacterium | reverse complement strand
TGCTCTTTGGGCTGCCTCCGGCGGCGCCTACTCGGCGATAGAACATTCTTTAAAAGAAAGTGGAAAGAAATTTTACTACTTACTTCCCGTTCTTCTTTTTTCGGGACTTTCCCATTTTATTTAGTGTACATATTTTTTTGCTTGAACTTGCGAACTACTGCTGGTATAATACCTTCACAGAAAAGAGGAAAAACTGATGAACGATGAATACTTAGAAATTGACGGTAGAATCCTTGTTAAAACTGGCTCTGGTTTAAAAGAAATCAAAGACGAAGGAAAATTTCCTGCTAAATTAAAATTAGAAAACTTAAACGAAAGCCTTCTTTATCATATTTTATCGATTTATTCAAATCATATATACGAACTACAGACAAGTTTAACAAATTAAAAAAGACGACTAAACCAAGCCACAAAAGAGAGCAGTAAAAAAGTTAGAAACAGAATAATAATAGCCTGTGCTTTCGCACCATTAATAGGTTTAGTATCAATGATTTTTCCGGCTGGTCTTGCTGGCTCAATAGATAAATGGTACGATATCATAACTCTCATAATTAGCGACTTGTCAACACAAATAGGTTCAGCTGCCATCACAGGAATTTTATTATTTGGGATTCACACATTATTTGGAATAGATTACTCATACGCTAAAAGGGAAGTACGAGTTTTAGAAGAAGAGATTCCGCCTTTAGAACAAGAGATTTATGATAGACAGAAAGAAAAAGATTTTTTTGAAGATTATAGTAAACGACTAGAGACGACTACAGTAGAAACGCCAGAATTACAATCCTTACACGATTACAATCAAAGACTAATGGACCAAATGAACGCGAGATTTGAAATGATTGAGGATTTAGAAGAGGCGAAAAAAACTCTTACGGACTTTTTGCAATCAGCTGAACTAGATAGTATGCTAGACGATATGGGGTTTACAAAAGAAGAAGCCATCTCTACAAAAAGAGAACTAGAAAAAAGGTTTTCTATGCATCCTAAATGTGACACACAATCTTGTAGAGAATAATCTAAAAACTTAATAATTTATAAAGAATATATAAGAAAAAACGACTAGCTTATCTTTCTCTAATCGTTTTTTTAATTGAAAAATTTTTTTCATTCGATTTAGCTGCTTTTTGTAAACTTACTCTCGCATCTACTCCTTTTAATTCTTCCGAGATAAACTCGTTAATTTCCCGCACGTCGCTTTTTGAAAGTTTATATGTAAACGATACGCGATTTATGATTTTTTCTTTGAACTTAAATCCTAGTTTAAAATCAGTTATCAAATCTAATACAGCTTGTTCTCTTACTGCAATTTCATCGCCTGCTTCTGGCTTTGCTTCCATCTCGCATATAACTTTTTTTATTTCCATTTTAGCAATCATTTTGAGTAATGTACTATAAATTTTACCAGCTAAAACAGTATCTATTTTCCTATCGGATTTGTATGTTTTATCTAGTAAAATGTCGAAATACTTGATGAAATTCACCGCCTCTTGTAAGCTCGAATATTTGGCAATTTCTTTTATAAGGGAACCTAAATCTGCATTGAAAAAACATCGTTCCATTATTTCTCTTCCGAGAACTTTTTCTAAAAAGATGGCTAAATCGATGATTAAGGGGTATGCGCTCCCCGCACCTAAATGAGAAAAATACTTGAGAGTTAAAAGCTGTGTATATGCTTCATTTATACCTTCGCCAATCGAGTAGACTATACTTTTGCCATCGACATGATCTAATTTATATAAATGGAAACCACAAGATATATAATCTTCCCACTTGCGTAAAGTAAGTCTATGCATTAACTCGTGAAAAATAAATTTTCTAACGCCATCTTTATCTACCTCAATAGTGCCTTTAAGTACATCGTGAAATCCGTGTATAACGTTTACTCCCTTTTGTTTGTTTGCTACATATATAATACTAAAAGGAGTACATAACTTACAAAAACTGCCGATATTCGCATAAGGATTGTTTTTCATTACTTTTATAAATTCATTTAGGCATTTACTTGCTTCTTTCTTAATGCCGATTTTGCTCACGCTTAAATCGGGATTTTCTTCGCGAGAGAGAACCTCTTCTGGCATTGAAAGGATGGCAGTATATAATTCATTTTTTCTTTGAAGCGCGTATCTTTTTAAATATAAATCGGGCGCGAAAGTTTTACAAATATTAATAGCTGTTTGCTTCAAACTGACTTTTAATACGACAAAATCCATTTATAAGCCCCCCTTTTTTTAATTTTTATAAAATGACAAACGAATGACAAGTATTATAGCACGATTGTAAATTTTTAACAAATAAATGTCCAAATCTTGCATAAACCGACAAAGTATTATATAATTTTAGATAGTAAAGGAATAGTGATTGTATGAGCCCAACAGTAAAATTGTTATGTCTTACCTACGTCCTCTTAGCAGTCGCTATCATAACGGTTATCTTTATAATCGCCACTAAACACAATAAAAAGAGATATGGAAATATTTTAGATACCCTCGAAAGAGAGAAAAATCTCATTATCAATGCCAATATTTTATCCGAGTTAAATAAAGTCGAAAGCATGATTAACTCTAAAGAAATAGAGAATAAGTATAAAGAGTGGCAACGTCGCTTCGAAGAAATAAAAAGCGTCGATATACCTTCTTTAACTGATAACCTCATCATGATCGAAGACCTATTTAGGACGAAAAAATATAGAGAAATCGAGCCAACTTTGGCGAAAGTAGAACTAGCTATCTACCACGTCAAAACGAAAGCGAATTATCTTCTAGAAGAAATCAAAAATCTAACTCTTAGTGAAGAACGCAACCGTGAAACAGTCACTAAACTTAAAGGTAAATATCGCAATATTATAAACGTCTATCACGAAAATGCCGAATCCTATACGCTCATTAAGAAGCCTATAGAACTTCAATTCGAAACGATCGACAAGCTTTTCAGCGCGTTTGAAATAGCTATGGAGCAAAACTCTTTTAGTGAGATTGCTAAAATAATCAAAGCTTTAGATGACTCTATCAATAACTTAGATTTAGTCATCGACGAAGCCCCAGAAATCATCCTCATGGGTGCACGACTAATTCCTAAGAAGATGAGCGACGTCGGCAGCATCTACGGAAAGATGATTAAAGAGGGCTACAATTTAGATTATCTCGCCATCGAGTATAACATCAATGAAGCCGAAAAAAAGATTGCCGATATCTTCGACCGTCTAAACGTCTTAAACCTCGAAGATTCATCACTAGAGCTCAAAACGATTTCTACTTACTTCGATAACATATATAACGATTTCGATAAAGAAAAGCTATCTCATCGCAACTTTAAAGAGACGGGTAGCCAAATCGCCATCAAGACGACGAAGTTATCTACTATTGCAACTAGTCTAATTAAAAAGATGCCTAAAATAAAGAAAGATTATCTGATCGACGAAGAAGATTTAAGAGGCTTAAACATCGTCGAGGTATCACTAAAAGGCATAATGGAAGATTACGACGGATTAGTTGAAAGTGCATCTAAACGTAAGAAAGCGTTCTCTAAACTGAATAAAGAAATGCAAAGTCTAAATAACCGTCTTACAAAGATAGAGGATAATTTAGATAACATATTAAGGCTTATCACTGGATATAAAGAAGATGAGAATAGGGCATACGACCAACTCGAAGAGATACGAGGGCTTCTTGCTAGCAGTAAAGAGAAGATTACTTCTTATAAGTTGCCATTGATACCGAAGAATTACTATGTTGAATTATCCGAAGCGACTGAGGCCATCAACGATATGATTAAAGAACTTGAGAGTAAACCTCTTAAAATAGAAGTCCTAAACACCCGTGTCGATACAGCCAGAGACTTAACTTTAAAGCTTTATAAAACTACAAATGAGACTGTCAAGACGGCATCGATGAGTGAACACGCCATTGTTTATGGTAACCGCTATAGGTCGACGAATCCGCGCGTCCATCAAGGGCTTACTAAAGCAGAAAATCTCTTTTACAGAGGATTGTTCAAGGCTAGTCTAGAAGATGCGATAAACGCTTTAAACATCGTCGAACCAGGAATTCACGAGAGATTACTGCGAGAATCTAAGGATAGATATGACAAGTAGACATATAGCATATTGGACGCTATATGTTTTTATATACAAATGAAAAATGTGTTATAATGATTTGGAGGAGGGATAACCAATGCTAGGCCTCATTATAGAAGACGAACTGGAAAAATCTTGGAGTCAGCTTTATTTAAATAAAAATGAAAAGGGTACTTATTTTAGTGGCTTTACTATTTGCGATGGCATTTTATGCGAATTTTCTAAAAAAGAACTTGCCATTTTAGATAATTTTAAATTAGGGCAAAACCGCAAAAAAGTGGAGTCTATTGACGATTGCGAAGTTATCTTAGATGAGACGACAGGATTATATCACTTTTTTAAAGATGGTAAAGAAGACTTCATGAAACTTTTCTATGCAAACGGCAAAAACGCCACTCTTTATGATGGTGAAAATAAAAAAGATCCATTAGGAACTCTATACAAATTTTTCTTTAAACACCAAAGTAAAGTTATTCTCGTTTCTCTTAGTATGTATTTAGCTTTAATTGGCTCCACTGTATTTAAAACTGTCGATGCTCTTGCACATGAGCCGTTTGATGTATATTATAATGGCGAGGTTATATCCGGCACTAAAAATGAATTATTTGATACGATTTCTTTCACTTATGAGGGAATAGACAAAACAGTTGGACCAAATCTTACATCAGAGGACATACAAAAACTTATTTATAGTAGCGATGCACTTCATCAAGTAGAAAAAGACTTTTTATGGAACCAAGAACTTATAGAATTACTTTTACCTTATTATAATAAAGATACCTCTAAAGTATTAATCCTTGTTAAACACACAGGACTAAATATTAAATCCTTTACAAGCAAGGAACGCGAGGGTTCTTCAGGGTTCTATGTAGGCGATAACACTTTACATATATTAGACTACGATATGCTAAACATCATCGAACGAAAAGGTCAAGCCAAAGTTGTCGGCCATGAATATGCTCATCTCTTACAAAATTCTAAATATGCCTTTATAAATGAAGCTGCTGCTGAAATAATGGCTCACGAATTCTATATGTCTTCGAGTGATACGAGTCTTCATTATAGTTACAATAAAGCCTGCAAACACTTAAAAGTTCTCATGGAGATAGTAGGAACCGACCCCATTTTGGATACAATGTGTAATTATTGGTCGGACTCTCTTTATGAAGCCGTCATTCCTTACATAAGTGAAGAAGAATATGTAGAACTTTCCGACATATTAAAATTGAGTCCATTTTATGATTCGGAAGAATTGGAAGATGGCAAATACACTAGACTATATGAATTATTAGGAAAATTATATGAAAACAAATTTGGTCGTCCAATAGACAAAGATAAAATGATTAATTCTATAATGAAAGAATATCCTTACAATCGCGTATATTTTTGTCCATCATTAAGAGAAAAAGAAGCAGATTATTATCCAGATTTACAAGCTGGAGCTCGCATTTACACTTTAGAAGATGCTTGCCAAGAGGGGAAAATAACCATCCAAGCAACCATCGAAGTAACAAAAGAACAATATGATTCTTATATGGGAACGAAGGGGACAAAGAACGAAATCATTTCAAGTAAAATAATCGATACAAAAAGTGTCGATAATAGGTTTGTATATACTGTAACTCAAGAAGACGGCTCAACTAGGGATATGACAACTGAAGAAGCGGAAAAGTTAGGACTTATTTCTATAAAGTATTCCATCATAAAAAATGTAAGCTATTGGGAATATATCTCAGATGAACTGGTCGCAGAGTTCGGTATTATGGGAAATATATATTATGCTTTTTATTCGCCTAATTCTTTATATATATATGATTCAAAAAGTGGATTTGTCGTTTCTAGAGAAGATATCATCAAAGTAAATATAGAAAATATCGTTACTAAATTCAACACAAATCAAAAATCATTATCGTAACAGAATTTTAAAGATATGCTGATAAGCGTATCTTTTTATTTACAGAAGTCGTAAAAAGAATATAAACAATGTAATGCTTTAACACAAAAAGAAGCACAAAATATACTAAATTCCTTTTGATAAAATTAGGAATATGATGTCGAAGTTATAATCATCAAAGCTTTTCCAAATTAATAGGTACCTCTTTTTTTTTAAGAATTTTTATGATATACTTATTGAAAGAATAGGGATGGTTAGTATGTTTTTAAACATTTTAAAGATTACAGACAACATAGCGACAGTTGCAATTAACAAAGGAGGAAAAACTTTACCAGATCTTCTCAACATGCACGTCGTTTTTGAAAATGGGAATCAACGCATTCTAGGAGAAGTAAAAAATATCTTCGAAAACACTATCGAGATAAAATTTTTAGGTGAATTTATGGACGGTGGCTTTAGAACAGGTATTCTTCGTAAGCCAAGTTTAGATTCGCGTGTTCGCATGATCAGCGAAGCCGAATTACAAATAATTATCGGTACGAAAACGCCAGACAACTTCCTCTTGGGATATAGTCCACTATATAATAACTATCCTATATATGTTAAAATTAACGAACTGTTTTCTAATCACTTTGCTATACTAGGGTCCTCTGGTTCAGGTAAATCGTGTGGCACAGCGCGTATCATCCAAAATGTATTTGCCAACCCAGAAATGCCTGTATATAATGCCAACCTCATCTTCTTCGATGCCTACGGCGAATATAAAAATGCCTTTTCAAATTTAAGTCAAATAAATTCAAACTATAACTATAAATTTATAACGACAAATAAGATGACTGATGCTGATGAAGACTTGAGAATACCAATTTATCTTTTATCTCTAGATGACTTGGCGCTTCTTCTAAATGCGACAGAGCACTCTCAACTAACTATTCTCGAAAGGACACTTAAGCTGGTCCGCATATTTGCTAAAAAAGATGAATCAGCACTCAAAGTTAAAAACCATTTGATTGCTAAAGCCATTTTAGCGATACTTTATTCGAATAAGACCAGTGCCGGTAAGAAAAACGAAATTTTCAAACTCATACACGATACGAACACTCCACAATTTAACTTCAACACCCCAATTCAAGGAATCGGTTTTACGAGAAGTTTCTCGGAATGTTTCTCAATTGACTCAAATGGTCAATTCTCAGAATCCGTCCTCATCAACGAATACATCTTAAGTCATTTAGATGATTCTTTGGAGGAAAGCCTTCCAAACGACATCCAATATTTTACGATAGAAGACTTGGAAGTAGCTTTAAACTTCACTTTGATAAGCGAAGGTTTCCAAGAAAACGACGCCTTACGCGATGCATCGACTGTATTATTAGTAAGACTTCACAGCATCGTAAATTCGAACAACAAGAATCTTTTCATGTATCCAGACTTCATAACGTTAGAGCAATACATTACTTCTCTCGTCGTCAAACAAAACAGTCGTTGTCAGATTGTTAACATCAACTTAGAAGGAGTAGACGACAACCTCGCTAAAGTAGTCGTCAAAATATTCGCGCGGATGTTTTTTGACTTTGCAAAGAGCAGACCTAATAGAGCATCTATTCCTTTCCACTTGTTCCTCGAAGAGGCACATAGATACGTCCAAAAAGATAACGATTTATTCCTAATAGGCTATAACATCTTTGATCGTATCGCTAAAGAGGGAAGAAAATACGGCTGCTTGTTAGATATAATTTCTCAAAGACCTGTTGAGATTTCCGATACGGTAATCGCCCAAATATCGAACTTCATGATATTTAAGATGACTCACCCAGCAGATTTAGATTATATAGAAAAGATGCTACCAAATATTTCGTCTGATATCATCGACAAAATGTCCAGTCTACAGCCAGGAACGTGTATATCGTTTGGAAGCGCTTTTAAAATACCTTTTATTACATCCATGCAGATGCCTAATCCGAGTCCATACTCTTCGAACTGCGATGTTGCAAAGGCATGGAAATAATTATAAAGCCTCAATAAATGAGGTTTTTATTGTACTCTACTAAAGGAGACAAGTTAACTACTAACTTCTCGATAACTAAATGAAGTGTTAGATTGGTTTTTATTATTTCAATTGTAAAAACTGTAAATATAAAGTATAATATTGTTGTTACAAATTAAGACATTTTTTATTATCTCATCTGCGTTATACTTTTTAGGGTGATATTAATGAAAGTTAGAGTTTTTGATGAAAGTCATGAAAAAGATTTAGAAAATGCAGTAAATGAATTTTTAAGCAATCTAGAAAGCGACGTAATAGATATCAAATATAGCGTTGCAATTAGTACGTGTGGCGAAGAACAGATATATTGTTTTACAGCAATGATAGTTTATGAAAGTTAGTGGTATTTATGAAAAAAAACAGTTTTGTCGAAGGAGCTTTTATTGCGACAGTAGCTGTCATTATTACAAAGATTTTAGGAATGCTTTATGTTATTCCTTTTTATGGAATAATCGGTTCACAAGGTGGCGCTCTATATAGTTATGCGTATAACATATATACGATATTTTTAGATATGTCGAGTGCAGGAATACCGACGGCAATAAGCAAAATAATTAGTGAATATAACACCTTAGGAATGAAGGAAGCAAAGTATAGGACTTTTGTACTCGGAAGAAAAATTGTAATGTATTTGTCTTTGGCTGGCTTTTTAATCATGTTTTTATGCGCCGACTTATTAGCGGGAGCGATTATAGGAGATTTAAGTGGTGGAAATACTGTCGCAGATATAGCTTTCGTCATAAGGTGTATCAGTTTCGCTATTTTGGTCATTCCGTATATGAGTGTAGCAAAAGGATATATACAAGGTCATAGTATCGTCGGACCTTCGAGTATATGCAACGTCTTAGAACAAATAGTACGCATATTCGTCATTTTAACAGGAAGTTTTTTGGTTTATAAAGTTTTCTCTTTGTCGCTCACATTAGCAGTCGGAGTTGCCGTATCTGGAGCTTTCTTCGGCGGATTGGTGGCTTATTTCTACTTGAAGCATAAGATAAAAGAAAATGAAGAGATTCTAGGTATAAAAGAATATAAGAAAAAAGATGATGTGTCTAACAAAGACATAATAAAAAAAGTTATCTCTTATGCAATTCCTTTTATCATCATTGCCATTGCAACATCCATATATAATTTTACCGACATGGTTTTGATTTTACGTGGACTAAGCATGATCGGCTTCGAAACGGTTCAAGCAGAGTTTATTCAAAGTGCCATCACGACGTGGTCGACAAAGATATGTATGATTATATCGGCTTTTTCGATGGGTATGAGCGTCAGTTTGATACCGAATATCGTAAGTTCATTCGTCAAAAAAGATTGGAAAGACGTGAATTCTAAAATTAATAAAGCTTACCAGATGATATTGATAATCTCAGTTCCATGTGCAGTTGGTTTGTGTATTCTCGCAAGACCGGTTTGGCGAATATTTTATGGTCCAAGCGAAACAGGGGCTCTAGTGCTAGCTTTCATGGTAATTGCTGCTATATTTGCAAACTTATACGCCATTACTTTTAATGCTATGCAATCGATGAATAAATTTAAAACCGTCTATTTAAGCGTATTTTGTGGTTTTCTTATAAATGCCGTTTTAGATATCCCCCTTATATTCCTTTTCGACAAAATAGGACTTCCTGCCTTTTGGGGTGCTCCATGCGCTACGATAATTGGCTATAACATTTCGATGATAATTGCTAGAAGAGATTTAAAAAAGAATCATGGAATGACTTTTAAAGAGACGTATAAAATGTTTCTAAAATTGCTCGTTCCAACAGGGGCTATGGTTTTAATCTTGCTCAGTTTAAATTATTTCATTCCATTCGATACGTCGTCAATTTTGGGCTCTCTAATCATGATTATAGTTAATGCTGGTTTAGGTGGTATAATTTATATTGGCATCGCCTATAAAATGGGTTTATTAGAAGATGTATTTGGAAAAAGTTATTTGAATAAACTGATTAAAAAACTTACCTTTGGTAAAGTAAGTTTGAAAAATTAGACCATATAGTTATTCGTCACATAGTCGTTTGTACCAATGTTCGTCGTAAGTTCGCTTTCCAATTTAGAAACGCGGGTGTCTAGACGATTTATACTGCGCTCGATCTTTGCCAAACGGGATTCCAATTCACTCGAATAAGTATCGGCAGGTTGCCCAGTCGGATAATTAGGTGTTACCACAGGACCTTGGTAGAAATTTGAACTCGATTCCGTTGCCATAGGATATCCTGTATTCATCGGCATAGGAGCAGGAGCGGCTGTTGGATAGAAATAACTCGATGAACTTTGATTTTGGAAAAAGGCGTTTCGATCTTTTTTCATATAAACATTCTCCTTTTATTTTATTATATGTTAAACTAGAGAAGTAGGTGATTATAATATGCGTTTGAGAAACGTAAAAGACGCAACTAAAATATTAGAAAATTCTAAATATTTCAAGCTTTGCCCAGAAGAGTTAAAGGGAAATTGGCACGAAGCATTCGGCAACGACAATCCTATCATGCTCGAAATAGGAATGGGTAAAGGCGACTTCCTGTTGGGAATGGCGATGGAGCACCCCGAATGGAACTTTATAGGAGTAGAAAAATATGAAAGCATCCTAGTAAGAGGTGTACAAAAGCTCGATAAAGTCGATTTACCTAATGTGCGTGTCATAGGAATTGATGCCATATTTCTAGATAAAATTTTTGACCAAGAAATAGATACTATTTATCTCAATTTTTCCGACCCATGGCCTAAAAAAAGGCATTTTAAAAGGAGACTTACTTATAAGGATTTTTTACAGGTTTACGATAAAATTTTTAAAGGCGATGCTCGGATAATCATGAAAAGCGACAACGATACTTTATTCGAAAGTACACTTATAAGCCTAAATAACTACGGTTACATATTAGATGAAGTCATCTTAGACCTTTGGTCTCGGGAAGATAAAAAAAATATAAAAACGGAATATGAAATAAAGTTTTCTAATAAAGGGTTCAAAATCAAATATTTAGAAGCTCACAAAAAAAAGTAGGCAAAGCCAGAAAAAAATGGTATAATGACTACTAGAATGTAGGTGAATTATGAAAAAGATTGTAATTCTCTTGGCAATATTTCTCATTACGGGTTGTACAAGTATAAACAATAATTCGTTTGAAGCTCTGTTAGAGAAAGCTGCTAATTCTAATCTTGAGATATACAACACTTATAGAAAAGGTTATAAATATTATTTGCCGACGGGCATGTATGTACAAAATTCTAAGGATTATAACGAAGTAATCAAAAACAAATTTAATACTTTTTATATGTATATAGATTTGATTAGCTATTTGGATAAGACACCTTTAGAATACGTAAAAAATGGCGAAACATATTATTTTAGCTATTTGTCTTCGGGAGACAAAACGGGGTACATTGCTATAAAAATTACACAAGATAAAAAATATTTAGTTGAAATAGCGTACAATTATGCTAAAATAGAAGTAATAGTAGAGGAAAGTCAATTGAATACTGCTATTTCTGAGGCTATGATTATATTATCTAGTATCGAATATAAAGATTCTTTTCTGAAAAGCCTTTCAGATGAAAGTTTATTAAACTTTAAAGAAGAAGCAGTCGACATATTTAAAAAAGGCGATTCAACAGACTCGAATAAACTATTGCAATATATCGAAGATTATGAAGGAATAGAAGAGAGCAAAGTTCCGGATTACGACTTGATAAAATAAAGGATGTGGCTATTTATGAAAATATTTAATAAACTTAAACAAATTCTGTTTGACGAAGTTACAGAAGAGATACCTGTTATAACAAAAAATGATAAACAAGAAGAGAAAGTCAAGAAAACACCAGCTGAGCAAAAAAAGAAAGCCCTAGAAGATACTGATGACGAAGTCATTATTGAGAAGATTGAAACTCCTAAAAGGGAGCATAAAGTCGAAGTAGAAGAAGACCTTTTCGACATGCCTAAACTCAAAGAAGAAGCAAAAGAGGAAGTCAAAAAGAGTACTTTTACTTTTCCAGTCTTCGGCGATGACGAGATAACTTCAAAAAGACGAGAAAGAAAAGAGGAACGTCAAAAGGAGCGTAGTACGAGAAGAGAACGAGAAAATCAACGAGATGAAGAAAAGCAGAAGAGAGATTCTGTCGGATATACGAACGCATTCGATTACAGTTACGGCAAATATAAAGGCGATTATAAAAGTAATCGAGAACAAGCTCGTGAGGTATTGACGAGAACGTTAGAGCAAAAAGAGGAACATAAAGCGTTTACTCCATCTCCAATCATATCACCGGTGTATGGCGTCTTGAATGAAAATTATAAAAAGGAAGATATTGTGACAAAAAAGGAAAACGATAAACCGAGTGAAGTATTAGACTTAGATAGTGTAAGAAGAAAAGCATACGGTACATTAGAAGACGAAATAGAAGTATCGTTAAGTAAAGCTGTTGAAGAGGAGCAGGTAGAAGACTTAGAAATGGCAGGCTATGAGGAAAACGAAGATGAAGGAATCAGCATAGATGACCTTTTAGTAGATAACAGCGACCCTAATGACAATGAGGTGCTAGAAGCAATAGATAGTCTTTCTGAAAACGAAGATGAAGATACTCCAAGCGACGATTTATTAGATGACATAATTCCTGTTTTGGATGAAGACAAGGAAGAAGAAAAAATGATAGATGACGATACTACTTCGAGAGAAGAGAATAAATCGAAAAAAGAAAAAGAAGAAAAAAATGATGAGAGTGGAGACGATGAAGATTTATTCGATTTAATCGAAAGTATCTATGAAGGAAAGGAAGAGGAATGATGGTGGAGTTTTTTCAAGTTTATTTACCTATAGTCGTATACTTTCTATTAATAATTTTATTGATAGTAGGCATAATATTAGGTATAAGGCTTTTAGGTGCGATGGATAAAGTCGACGAGGTCTTAGAAAACATGCAAAAAAAAGTGAATAGTTTAAACGGACTATTCAGTGTAATCGATTTTACTACTGACAAAATTTCTGCTTTTTCTGATAAAGTAGTCGATGTTGTCAGCGGTTTTATCGGAAAGTTTACACGCAGAAAAAAGACAAAATATACGGAAAGTGAGGAAGAAGATTATGAGTAAAAACGGAGAAAAGAAGGGAAGAGCGGGAACTCTTTTAGCAGGATTGGGCATCGGAGTTGGTCTTGGATTATTGTTCGCACCACAAAGTGGAGAAAAAACGAGAAAAGATTTGAAGAAAAAGATGGATGAATTAGTTGCTTATTTAAGAGGACTAGATTATAACGAAGTCAAAGATAATCTTATAGAGAAAGTCGAAAATTTAAAAAAAGAACTAGAAGATTTAAATAAAGAAAAAGTTCTAGAGATTGCAAAAGTCAAAGCTGAAGCTATCAAGAAAAAAGCCGAAGATTTATATGCAGCTGCCGTTGCTCAAGGAAAACCTGTTGTAGAAAAGGCTGCAAAAGAAATCAAAGCTAAAACGGTTACTGTTTTAAAAAGTGCAATTGCAAAATTAGAAGAAGAGGAAAAAAGCACAACCGTAAAGAGAAAACCGATTAAGAAAGCATAAACCCTTGAGGTTTTTTCTTTTGGTGTAAATGTTCGTATATAATGCGTATCTTGATAGATTCTATTTTGACATTTCATCTATATTTTGTTAATATAATTTTAAGAAAGAGGGGGATTAAATGACCAATAAAGCTAAAAAGATTTTCGTAAATGGGCTAACCTTCTCGCGGATAATTGGTGCCATGATACTACCATTTTTGTTTTTAAAAGTGAATACAACATTTTTAGTAATCGTTTTGGCAATCACTTTTCTAACAGATTTTTTTGATGGTTTTTTAGCAAGGAAGTGGCATATCCAGACCATTGGAGGGAAAATATTAGACCCCATAGGAGATAAACTAATATTCATAAATTGGCTAATTTCTCTAAGCAGATTTCATAAAAACATGCTCGTCTTACTCATAATGGAACTGACAATAGGCATAATAAGTGGGTATAGGGTAATGACTGATGAAAAAACTACTTCATCATTTATAGGTAGAGTTAAGACGTGGTTTGTAGCTATCTCTATACTTTTAGTGATGGTCGACAGAATACTTATCAGTAAAGATTTTAGTGGAATAGCGGAATTTTCTATCGGTTTAACATCTTTTATAGAGCTCGCAACGATTTATTCTTATTTAAAAACGATAGAGCCTAGAAGAAAAAAGATAAAATCTAAAGAAAAAATTGAGTATAAAAGCTTAAAGGAGATTTTAACGAGATTATTTGACGAAAAGTCTTTTGAAGTCGATTGTAATAAGCCGATAATGGAGTTATTGAAAAAGTAAAGGATGTGCATGTATTATGTTTTTAGATGAAGTCATAGTAAAACTATATGCGGGAAATGGTGGAGACGGTTGTACCAGTTTTAGGCGTGAAAAATGCGAACCGATGGGAGGACCAGATGGTGGGAACGGAGGAAGAGGAGCTTCTATCATCTTCGTCGGCGACAAGAGTCTAAAGACTCTCATCGATTTAAGATATCATAAAATTATCAAAGCTGAAAAAGGTGTTAACGGCAAGGGCTCTAATAAATATGGTGCAAATAGAGAAGACGTACGCATTAACGTACCTTTAGGGACGACAGTTATCGATGCTGATACGGGTCTCGTCGTCGCGGACATTTTAGAAGATAAAGAAGAAGTAGTCGTCGCCAAAGGCGGAAGAGGGGGGCGAGGCAATAGAGCCTTTGCCACCCACGATAATCCCGCACCAAACTTCAGTGAAAAAGGCGAGCCAGGCGAAGAAAGAGTCGTCAAATGTGAACTTAAACTCATCGCCGACGTAGGACTAATAGGATTACCAAGTGTTGGAAAGAGTACCATATTATCGATGATAAGTGGCTGCAAACCTAAAATAGCGGCATACCATTTTACTACTTTGAGTCCAAATATCGGCGTAGTTAAACTTAAAGACCAGAGAGTATTTACAATGGCCGATTTACCTGGACTAATCGAAGGAGCTTCAGAAGGTGTAGGATTAGGGCACAAATTTTTAAAACATGCATCGCGAACGAAGATATTAGTTCACGTCATCGATATGGGAGCAGAAGAGGGAAGAAATCCGATCGACGACTATAAGATAATCTCTCAAGAAGTGAGAAAATACGACGAAAAATTACATAAAAAAGAAACCATCGTCATCGCCAATAAAATGGATTTACCGAACGCTAAAGAGAATTTGAGTGCCTTTAGAAAAGCATATCCCGATTTAGAAGTTTACGAACTCAGTGCCATCAGAAATGAAGGATTCGAAGTACTTTTAACACGCCTAGCAGATTTGTTAGATGAGATTCCAAAGAAACAATTATATGATGAAGATGAGATGGAAGACCACGTTTTATATAAATTTAAAGAAGAACTACCATTTAGTATAACTAAAGAGGGTAATCTTTGGGTTATAAAGGGCGAAAAAATAGAAAAACTATTTAAAATGACGAGAATAGAGAATGAAGAAGCAGCAGTAAGGTTCGGTCGTAAACTTCGTGGCATGGGCGTAGATGAAGAACTCGAAAGGCTCGGTGCTCAAAGGGGCGATGAAGTGCAAATTATGGATTACATCTTCATCTTTAAAGAATAAGTATACCTTAAATGCACCTCATAAATGGCAGTGCATAATAACCTTATTATAAAATAAACTATTAAGAAGTAAAAAGTGACGGATTGATGGTTTTTTTATGTATTATAATATATGTATAGTAAAATATTAAAAATTGCTTTTAATACAAAAATATAGTAATATTATGTGTGGAAAGGGTTGAATCAATACATGGATTTAAGAGAAATAAAAGAATTTTTGAGGGATGCAGGAATATATATAATCACTATTGCAGTTCTCGCATTTATATTAGTTTTCGTGGTATCTTTTCAACCTATCGCGGGCAATTCGATGTATCCGAATTTGGAAGAGGGCAACGTCGTCGTCGTGTCTAAATTTTCATATAATTTTATTAAGCCAAAAAGAAACGATATAGTGGTCGCCAAAGTAAACGGCAAGTTGTATGTTAAAAGAGTAATTGGTTTACCAGGAGAAGATATTAAATACTTAAAAAACGTCCTATATATAAACGATCAACCATATAAAGAAGATTTTTTAGGAGAAGGAATTGAGACGAGCGGTTTTACACTCGACGACATCTGTAAAGAAGGCGAATGTCCAGATGGTAAAATTCCCGAAGGTAAATACTTGCTCATGGGCGACAATAGACCAGAATCGGAGGACTCCCGTACTTCAACGTTTGGCCTCGTCGAAAAAGGCAATATTAAGGGTCGAGTTTTATTTAGAGTATGGCCTTTATCTTCTTTCGGAAAAATAGATAAAAATTGATAGAAAATGTCCTTGTTTTCTATCTTTTTTTGGGCAAAAAGCCAAAATTGGAAATTATTGTATTTTGTTTTTTCATATGCTATAATGAAGATGAATTTATGGGGAGATAGATTCATTTTAATAAGTAGTTTAAAAACTACGAGAAGGGAGTTAAGAAAATATGTTTAACAAAAAGCGAATAGTCGTTGCTGTGGTATTCATTTTGTTCATGTTTTGCTTCATCACATTTGCAGGTGGAACACCACAAAACCAGGCTATCGCAACGAGAAATGTAACTTTTAAAGATAGTTACAACAACGCCGAATTGAGCGCTCAAAGAGTAATCGTTGGTGAAGATGCCCTAGTCCCAGAGAATCCTCGCCATGGCGGGCTCGTATTCGTCGGTTGGTTTTTAGAAAGTGACCGTGAAACAGAAATTAGAGATTTTACTAACATCATCGATGACATTACAGTTGTCGCTCTTTATGGAGCAGATTTAAACAACAATGGAGTAGTCGATGACGATGATGCAACTTACACAGTTACGTTTGTAGATTCCACTAACAATGCTGTAATCGCTACACGTACTGTCTTAGTTGGCATGGCTGCAGTCCCTCCAACTGCACCTGTATACGCGGGACTTACATTTACAGGCTGGGATGCATCTTATGCAAACGTAAGAAGCAATTTGACAGTAAACGCCGTTTATAGAGACGCTACTGTACCTATTGTAATGCATACAGTCACATTTGTCGATGGATTAGATGATTCACAAATTGCCGTCGTTACAGTTGAAGACGGACTAACTGTAACCGCACCGACTGCACCTACGCACGAAGGATATGTATTCGTTCGCTGGGATGGAAATTTGGACGAAGTAACAGAGGACAGTGAAATAAGAGGTATATATGCCATCGATTCTAACAACAACGGAATTGCTGACGATGTCGAGGATAGATATACTGTCAGTTACTATTCGTTAATCGAAAATACGAAGAATGAAGCACCAAAATACGACAGTTCTTTCCTTACGGGAGAAGAATACGAAGTACTAGAAAATACTTTTGTTTTAGACAGCCATGTTTTCTTAGGTTGGACTAAAGACGAAGAGCTCGCTAGTACAATTGTAGAAGAAGACATCGAAGATCTTATATCTGCAGGCTCTAGAGATATAATCGAAGAAGCAAACGTCGTCTACTATGCTGTTTGGGCATTAGATGAGAATAACGATGGAATTCCAGATTATAGACCAGGTCAAAAATATGAAGTTACCATCACTTATGGTGTTAACGGAGAGACGAGTGAAACTAAGACCGTTCTCAAAGGAACGAAGTATAATGAAATACTTCCAAGTAAAGAACTCGTCGACCCAACTGATGAAGACGATTATGCCTTCCTCGCATGGGTAATCGTAGAAGGTATAAATGAAACTTCTCTTGAAA
>CAZLNI010000011.1:0-18091 GCA_964560995.1 uncultured Muribaculaceae bacterium | reverse complement strand
GTAAATATTTTAAGAAATATTATAAAAAAAGCTAATCTATCAAAAGAACAGATTAGAAAAGTATGCGTTTTTGCTAGAAATAATATTTCTCAATATTATACTGGTACTCTTCAGCCGGATTTTAAAACTATCGAACGCATTGCGAACGAGTGTGGTTACGATATCACATTCACTAACAATAAAACTAAACAGGTATTGACGACTAAAAATATCGAAAGAGAAGAAATCTAGTTTGCATACGACTCATGTATGCTTTCTATTTATATTATAAAGCAATGCTTTTGAATTTCTTTTTTTCCCATCACGGCTTCGTAGAGCTGGAATCCGTATTCTACGATTTTTTCGTTTTCGATTTTATTCTTTGATAGTCTTAAAACACAAGAGGAATAGACGACACCATATAAACTTACGTCGATGTTAAGAAGTTCAAAGCCGGCTTTTTTCAAAAAACTAGCTCGCTTTTGTCTTATGGTATTTTCTTTTTCGTCGTGACCTAATCCCTCTTTTTCGAATTCACCATAAATTCCATCGTACTTCGTAAAGAACTTTTTAAAAATTTGTATTGCCTTCGACCCATATTTTTTGTTTTGAAATTCTTTACGGATGGCAAAGTAGTCTAACCATATATAAGGATTATTTTCGAAAGTGGCATATATTATAAAACCTACCACTGTCTCTTCATCGACGATTTTTACAAATCTTATGATATTCTGGTCGTTCAAATTTTTTAACGTTTTCTTCGATTGGCGTTCGACACTGGGAAATGCTTCTAGGTAATATTTATAAATATCTTTTTCGAATTCATTATAAGATATTTCTTTTAAACTTAGCATTTTGTTTTCTCCTCTTTTCTATTGATTAAAGACTGTAAGACCATGCAATGCTCTAGTTGCTGCCACATATAAAAGGTTATCTTCCTCTTTAGTGAAAGCTTCACTCGCCTCGTTCGCGACTATGACGGCGTCGAATTCGAGACCTTTAGCTAAATAGACGGGTATAAAAGTGACATCGTCGCATTTAATAGCTTCTTCGAGTTTCTTTGCATAGCTTCCCTTTTTAGTGACGACTGCTAAACGATCGAACCCGAGACTCTTATATCTTATAATCTCTTCTTTAATATCAGTTACTAAATCGTCACTTGTCTTTAAGGCGACTTCGAGACCATTTGAAGGACGAATAGATTTGATGCCAGTGAGTCCTAAAATGCTGTTAGAATAGTCGATAATCTCTTTGCTCGAACGATAAGTGTTGAACAACTTTTTATATTTGGAGTTTTTAAATACATCGGCAATTTCTTCCATAGAGTTGTATCTAATATACGGATTTACTCTTTGGTTCTTGTCTCCTAAAATCGTGAATACTGCTCGATTAAATATGCGCCTTAAGAATTCGAATTGCCACATTGAGTAATCTTGGGCTTCATCTACAACAACTACTTCTATATGACTGTAAGATGGATAGCCCCATACTTCGAAATATAGATAGAGTATGGCAAAAATGTCTTCGTATGGAACGACGTCTTCGATTACTTTATGAGAAAAGTTTTCATAGAGTTTTAAGATATCTTTTTCTACGCCTAAAACGTTCATGAGAGTTTCGGTCATTTTAGGAACGTTTTTAACTTCGTCTAATTGGAATTTGGCACATACTTTCTCAGCCATATAGACGAAGCGGTCGTGGATTGCTAGCTTTTTTGGAACTTGAGTTTTTATATAGTTTAATTCACGCGCTGTAATAAACGTTTTCTTGAGTCCCATCTTCTTAGTAAAGACTAGACTTGCAAAGTAATCTTCTAGGAAATTATTTAATTTATCTTTATAACGTATTGGCGTTTTCTGTTCGATAGATTTATCTTTATGGTTCGGCATCTCGTAATGCCTTTCTATAAATTCCGTAATCGATTCGACTTTCTTGCCCTTTATGAAATTCGTCGCAAAATCGTCGAAGGTCGTCGATAGAACGTTTTCTTCGCCCAATTCTGGTAGAACATTCGAAATATAGTTTGAGAAGACCGAATTTGGAGACAAAATTAAGACATTTTTATTGGTTAATCCCTTTTGATTATATAAAAGATATGCCACGCGGTGTAAAGCGACACTTGTCTTACCAGAACCTGCAACACCTTCGACTATCAAGTTAGAAGAGCCACCATATCTTATGATTTCGTTTTGCTCTTTTTGGATAGTTTGAACGATGTTCTTCATCTGTTCAGATGTGTTATGAGATAAGACCGTTTCTAAAAGTTCGTCGTGGGTGTCACTCGTAGAGTCGTAGGCTTTAACCAACTTCCCCATTTTGATATCGAATTGTCTTTTTAAAGTCGTCTCGCCTTCGACACAGTCGTTCTCTACTTCATATTTCGCTTTACCTATGCCATAGTTATAGTAGAGGTTAGCAACAGGAGCACGCCAGTCGTAAACTAGAGGTTCGTAGTCTCTATCTACTCCCGTAAGACCAATGTAGTATGTACTCTCTTCGTCACTCGTTTTAAAGTCTATTCTACTAAAATATGGAGTCTCTTTACTTCTATATAGTTTATAAACTTTCACGATATCGGCATTGAGCAAGTGGACATTCAAGTCCTCTTCATCCATTGTCGCGTACATCTCAACTTTTTTATAGTCGCCGAGATTTTGCCACAAGAATTTCTTACTTTCGACTATGCTCTTTTTATATCCATCGATATTTACGTTTTTTTGAGCGATTAACTCATCGATATAAGCCGTAGTCTCATTTAAATGTTCGACTTCCATTTTTAATTCTAATTCATCCAAATTCATGTGCTTCACTCCTTAATACTTTAAATATAATATGGATTCATATCTATTTCAAGATAGACGGTCTTGTGATCTATATACATCTCGTCTACTTCTTTTAGGGCATTCTTCAGTAAGTCATCAAATCTATATTTTATGACTAATTGGAATCTGTAGATATTGTTTATTCTAAAAACTCCTGCCGTAGAAGGCCCTAAAATGATACTCTCACTAGATATATTAGCTTTTAAATGGTTATAAACCTTCGTAGCTTCTATGCTCGCGTCTTCGTATACCCTACTGCATATCTTTATACCTACTAAATAGTAGTATGGTGGATACTTGAGTTTCTTGCGAACAGCCATTTCGTATTGATAGTTTTTCAAGAAACTTCCCATCTCGACCATCTTTATTGTAAAATTATCCGGGTTGTACGTCTGGATGACTACTTCACTATCTAGTCCACTTCTTCCCGCTCTACCCGCAACTTGGTTCAATAGAGCAAATGTCCTTTCGCCACTTCGGAAGTCCGGTATGTTTAAAGAAGCATCCGCACTTATGACTCCGACACAAGTGACCTTTGGAAAGTCTAGACCTTTACTAATCATCTGCGTGCCTAAGAGTATGTCGTACTTTTCAGCTTTAAAGTCTGCGATTATTTTTTCGTGGCTTCCTTTTTTAGTAGTTGTGTCAGCATCCATCCTCACGATTCTCGCCGTCGGATACATTTTGGCGAGTTCGCTTTCCAATTTTTCTGTTCCCATTCCGGAATCGTTTATCGCTTCACTTTTACATTCAGGGCATATATTGGGCTTATTCATATAGTAACCACAATAGTGACAACGAAGAGCGTTGGAACTCCTATGGTAAGTTAATGTGATATCGCAGTTCGGGCATTTGAAAGTATGACCGCATGACGAACACATGACAAGAGTTCCAAATCCTCTTCTATTTAGTAGTAGAATACTCTGCTCCCCTTTATCTAATCTGTCTTTTAAAACTTCTTTTAAGTGCGAACTGATTACTAAATTACGTTTTTTAGCTTCTTGGGTCATGTCGACGACCGTTATGCTTGGAAGTTTTGCATCGTTTACGCGTTTAGGCAACGACAACAGTTTATAAACTCCCTTAAGAGCACGAGCATAAGTTTCATATGTCGGAGTGGCACTTCCCAAGACGAGAGGGACTTTATTATACTCGCTTCTCCATTTGGCGACGTCGATCGCATTATAACGAGGGGTGTTATCCTGCTTATAAGACTCGCTTTGTTCTTCATCGATAATGATGATTCCAAGATTTTTTATAGGGGCAAAAATGGCGCTTCTCGTACCGACGACGATGTGGGCATCTCCACGCAGAATTTTCAAGTATTCATCATATTTTTCGCCTTGACTTAAAGCACTATGTAAGATGGCGACATCACTTCCAAATCTTCTATAAAAATTATTAACGATTTGCATACTCAAAGTTATCTCTGGAACGAGCATGATGGCACATTTACCTATCTTTCTTGCGTGCTCGATTAGGTGCATATAGATTTCTGTTTTGCCACTTCCCGTCACACCGTGAATTAAGAACGTATTGGCAGTTTGCTCATGTGCGACAATCTCGTCATAGACACGTCTTTGATCTTCGGTGAGCACTATTTCGGAAGTCTCTTTTTCATCCTCTTTATCGATGCGATAAGTTGCAACTTTTTCTTCTAAAATGATACCCTTTTGTACTAAATTCTTGACGCTTGCAGCATTAAAATCGCTTTTCAGCACTTTTTCGTTATCCAATAAAGCCAAAAGTATTTCTTTCATGTTCTTACCTTTGGTTTCCTCTATATAAGTGCGCGCGAAATCTTTAGGCACTTTAAGTTTTAAGTATGTTACATATTTATTATAATCGGATTTTATAGTTTTAATTTTTAACGATGAAGGAAGCATCGTCTGATAGGCACTTATCAACGTACACAATGTTTCATCTCTTACAAATTTACCTAATTCCATCAATTCGTCGTTTAAGATGAGTTCGGTATCGTTCACGGTGACTATAGATTTCAAGTTACCCATATTCGCATCATATTTTATGTTCGTGATGAACCCGTTTATCAAGTTGTCTCCTGCTCCAAAAGGCACACTTACTTTCATCCCAACTTTGACGACATTTTTTAAATGTTCTGGTACGATATATGTGAAACTGCGATCTAAACTTTTTACTTTATATTCGATTAATACTTCTGCATACATCGTACTTCACCTCTATAAATATGATACCATAAAAGATTATCTTTAACAAACTGGAAATTAATTTTATATTACTTTGTCTTTTTTACGAAGTGTTGTAAATTTAGCTTAAAGGGTTTACTTAATAATCGTTATTCTCTATAATGAATTTAGAGATACCACAGGTGTTTATCCTCAGTCCAGAACTACTAGTTTTAGGATTGGAGGTGATGTCCATGAAAAACAATTCCATAAAGGAAGGTAAACGTGGAGTATTTTGTAATACTTGTCGTGATTCTTGTCTTAATAGACAGAATTTTAAACGACAACAAGAGATAAAAAATGAACACCGAATATCATATTGATATAAGGTGTTCAAAACCCAATACACTGGACTGAGAACACCGAACGTGGTGTCTCTTTTTAAGTCCTATAATATTATAAACATATTTTATTAAAAATTTCAACAAATATCGAAAAATCGATATTTACTTTTACTTTTGATGAAAGATTGTAAACATTTTAAAGCATTTACTTAATCATTATTGTTATTTATAGAGAGTTTTAGACAATGTTTATTCCCAGTCTAAAACTTTATAACTTTAGGATTAGAGGTGATGTCCATGAGTAATAATTCTTTAAAGGAAGTTCATCATGGAATACTTAATAAAACTTGTCATAGTTCTCGTCTTAATAGACAGAACAGACAACAGAAAATAAAAAATGAACACCGAATATCAAAATGATATAAGATGTTCCAAAACCAAACCATTGGACTGAGAACATCAAGTATGGTGTCTCTTTTTTAGCCCTGTAATATTATAAACATGTTTTGTTAATAATTTCAATTAATATCCGCTAAATTGATTGACGAAAAATTGATAAAAGATTTATAAAATTATATAATAATATTGATACAGGGAGTGATTGCGGTGGATATATACGATAACTTGCCAAAAAGAAACATCATTGTCATCGATATGAAATCTTTTTTTGCTACTGTCGAATGTGTCGAACGCAAGCTCGACCCTTTTACGACACCACTAGTGGTCGCAGAGCCAAACCGCAATGGAGCGATGACTTTAGCGGTTACGCCCTATATGAAATCTTTAGGCGTGCCTTCGCGGACGAGAGTATATGAGATTCCTGCCAACATCAAATATGAAACTGTTCCTCCTAGGATGAGCATGTATATACGTTACAGTAAAGAAGTCGTCGGCATCTATAAAGAGTTTGTAAGTCCCGAAGATATCCACGTCTATTCGATAGATGAGTGTTTTTTGGATGTAACTAACTACTTGAGGCTATATAATTTAAGCGATTACGAACTCGCGAAGAAAATTATGGAAACAGTAAAGGAAAGAACTGGGCTAATAAGTACCGCAGGTATAGGTCCTAACATGCTCATCGCCAAAATAGCGATGGATATAGAAGCAAAACATACGAAAGATAATATAGCCAAATGGGGATATGAGGATATTCCTACTAAGTTTTGGCCGATCAAACCTCTCTCGGAGTTTTGGGGAATCGGTAAACGCATGGAACGAAATTTAAATGCCATGGGTATCGAATCGATTAAAGATCTTGCCAATTACGATAAAAAGAAACTTAAAACTAAATTTGGCATCATGGGTGAAGAGCTTTGGAACCACGCGAACGGAATAGACCTCGCCCGTATTTCCGATTTTAATGGTCGCATCCCTAAAGATAAATCTTTTGGTCATAGTCAAGTTCTATTCAAAGACTATAATGGCGACAATATACAGATTATCATAAGAGAAATGGTCGAAGTTTTAACGGCGAGGCTTAGGAAAAATCATAAAAAGTGCAACGTCATCGGCTTCGGCATAGGCTACTCTAGAGTTTACGGGGGCGGTTTTTACCACTCTCGGAGACTTCCCTCTTCGACCGACGATTTAGAGACAATACTAGCCATGTGTCTTACGATGTTTCAAAAGTTCTATGAAGACTATCCTATTCGAAAAGTAAGTATAAGTCTCGGCAGTTTAGAGAATAATAATACAGAACAGTTAAATCTATTCGAGCCTTATGAAGAAAAACAAAAGAAAGACAGCATAAATCGAGCTGTCGATGAGATAAAAAATAAGTATGGTAAAAATTCGATTATCAAAGCTTCTAATCTACTCAAAGACTCGACTATGATCGAACGCAATAAAAAAATCGGAGGTCATCGCGAGTGAACGATAGAGGAATGAAAAAATGGCGCCCCTTTAATTCGGTAGTACCGAGTAAAGAGATATTAAGTTTAAAAGATACGGTTCCCTTACCGAACCTATCTAGCTACGAGATAGAAGAATACGAAGAACTATTGAAGGCTTCCATGTATACTCATTCCAATGTCAAAGTGACCTACGTAGAAAACGGAAAGCGCGTTTATCTAGAGGACTACGTCTACTCTATAGAACCGATAAAAAAAGATATCTTTTTCTCGAAGAAAAAGATAAACTTTCGGCAAATAATCGAAATTCATAAATGATGTTTCTTTTTTGTTCATTTTTATAATAGGAGTTATCTATTATTAAAAAAACGATACTATTCGTACCGTAATATTTTTGCTTTTTCTATGAAACCGTTTATCAAACTACATAAATCCTCATAATATTCAGCGTTTTTAACTTTTACTAAATCTAAATATTTATTTAATAAGTCGAGGTTATCACTTAAAAATTCATAAAGATTGTCACTGTCACTATATGATAGCATTATTTCGTGTAATTCATCATATTCTTCCTTACTAAGTTTGATGCTTGCTTTACCCATATCAGTATCAAAAGAAATGCTGCATGGATCGGAATGACCACTACCCTCGTGAAGCCCTACAGATAAATATTTTTCACTATTTTCTCTTATACAGATACTTCTAGTGTATTCCATATTCCCATTATAAATTATATAGTATTTTGAGAATTTTAAAAAACCTTCTTCTTTCGATCTCGACATAACTTTTGTTTTACCATTTCGATCAACATCAATTTCATATATAAGATAATTTCCTTCAAGAGGATCTTTATTCCCATAAAATCTAACAGATATACCTCTTCCATAGTTTGTGCTTATGCTTACTGATTTACCATCTAAATTATATATACGAGTACTAGTCTTGTCTTTCACATAAAATTCTTCCCCAAGTTCCGAACGAACCATCTCTATAAGATTAATAACGTCGCTATTTTCGAGTGTTAGTGCAGATAATTTCAATTTGTCCGTTAAAAATTTATCTAAATCGACTTTATACATGAGAACGCTTTCATCAAACTGTAACCATGTAGATTCTTCTTCAACCTCGACCGTCGGTTTAACATCTTCATCTTCATCTTTTTCTTTTATTTTTACTGTTACAGCATCTTCGGGCGAATTTGTACATCCACTTGCGAATATTGCTAAAGCCAAAACTCCACTTAAGATGGCACTTTTTCTATTTTTAGATTTATCATTACTAGTCATATTTTTTCCTCTTTCAAATCGTGAATATATTACTATATCTTTGTCGTAAAGTCAATTAGGGATAGTGCTCTAAACCGTAATATCTATCTTTAAGCGTTATAAATATGTGCCTTCGGTGAATTTAAATATCGAGTCTACCCAACTAGACTGCAACATAAACTGACTGTAAACAGCCTAAAAATTGCTAAGACCACTTGAAGAAAAGGCACTTTTATTATATAATTAGTAGAGAATAAAAGGGTGTGATAAAATGTTCGAAGAAGAAAACAACACAGTAGAAACTTCCCCATTGAATGAAATTCCATCTGTAGAAAACGATCCTACTCCTTTAGAAGCTCCTAAAGAAGAGCTTAATAAACAAGAACCAAAGAATATGGCTATGAGTGAATTCGAAAACGTCGTCACTTTCGATTACGACAATACGCCTATAGTCGATATCGTAAACGACCTCATAGTCGATGCTGTTAAAAGAGGCGCATCAGATATCCATTTTGACCCCTATGCCGACGGGATACATATACGTATACGTATCGATGGCGATTTACACGATTATACGAGTGTCCCACTAGCTATGAAGAAAAACATGATAACGCGCGTGAAAATCATATCTAATATGAATATTACCGAATCTCGCCTACCGCAAGATGGTGCGATTAAAGGGCTCATCGAAGACTTGTCAGTCGACCTACGTGTATCTTGCTTACCTACTAATATGGGCGAGAAGATAGTCATACGTATTTTGGACTATTCTATGTCTAGTGCAGGACTCGAGAACTTAGGTTTTACAAAAGAAAATTTTGAAATAGTTAAAAAGATGATCGCCATTCCAAATGGCATAATTCTCGTGACAGGTGCTACTGGTTCCGGTAAATCGACGACTGTTTATGCGATATTACAAAGACTTAACACTGAAAACCGCAACTTGATTACCGTCGAAGATCCGATTGAGATGAATATCGAAGGAATAAACCAGGTTCAAGTTAACTCTGAAATAGGCATGACCTTCGGTAGTGCCTTAAGAAGTATATTGCGACAAGACCCCGACATCATAATGATCGGTGAAATACGTGATACGGAGACAGCTCGTATAGCGGTTCGTTCGGCGATTACAGGACACTTGGTCCTATCGACTATCCATACGAACGACTCCTTAAATACTATCGAACGTCTTTTGGATATGGATGTCGAACGTTACTTACTTGGTGCCGCTATCTCTGGTATCATCTCACAAAAACTTGCTCGCAAATTGTGCGATAAATGTAAACATCTCCGTCCGACGACTGATTATGAAAAGGGCATCTTCAAAAATACGCTTGGGCTTGATGTCGGCGAAATATATGAAGCTGTAGGTTGCTCTTCTTGTGCAGGTGGTTATAAAGGTCGTATTCCTCTACACGAAGTATTGATGATCAACCAAGATATTAAAGACGCCATATCGTCTGGCTTAGGAAAAAGTAAACTTCGCGAACTCGTCTTCGCTGAAGATTCGGGTATAAATACGATGCTCCAAGATGGACTACGCAAAGTTTTGACGGGAGATACGACGATGGACGAAATATTGAGGCTCATCCAATTGGACGATGAGGGCATGAACTCTTATGAAGTAACGGATATCGATAAATTACCTAAGACTAGTGAAGATGACCTTCCAACTGTCGAAGTCGATGCGATGAATTTACCTAAACAAAAAAGTGAATTAGAAGAATTTACAATCTAATTCACTTTTTTTTTAAAGATGGTTTTACGACTGTTACAGTCTTCAAGTTCCAATCGAGACTGTCAACTACTTTCTTAAGACCTTCTAAAGTAAGGCTGTCGATTACTTCCATATTGTATAACTTATCCGTAAAATCGATGCTTCTCGGGAAGTTTAGTAGGCTCTTATATATATAGTCGGCTTTCGATAGACTATTAACTTTATAGCTTTTCTTCAACAGTTTGAACATCTCTTCGTCCAAGTCGTGAGAATTCAGTTGAGTTTCTAGTTTTTTAATAAACTCTTCTTGCTTTAAAACGTCCGCATTGAACGTCATGGTTAGTATGCCCTTATAAAAATCTAGTGAAGTACTTATACCTCCAATGATGACTTGATCTTTTATCAATTGGGTAACGAAGTCTGTATCGTGGGCGAACTTTAAACTCATGAACATGTTGAGATATAAATCGACTTCCATGCTGTTGTTCGGCTCTAAATCGCGCATCTTATAAGTAACTATGCAAAATTCGTTCGCGACGGGTTTAGAGAGTTCCTCGTAAGGTTTTCTAATCGGCAATAAATCGCCATAGTCGACGGGCTTTCTTTTATTCTCGTGAACTGGCAATTCTTTGTATATATCTTCTAGATAAGCGACCATCTCATCTATTTCGAAGTTGCCTCCTATTACTAAGAATTTGTTGTCGTTAGAATAATAGGCATCATAACAAGCTTGGACGTCTTCTAAGGTTATGCTCTTCGTCGTTTCAGCTGTGCCCAGCAAGTTATAGTTTTCATAGGTAGCACTGTAGGCTTTAGTCACATTTCTCTTATTGGCAGCAAAAGCTAACCTATATTTTTCATCTAAACCCATATTGGCTTCTTCGCAAACGGCATTTTTAACTTTTTCTATTGCTTCTTCATCGTAGTTCACATCGTCGACGGCGTTTATAAGTTCTTTTAAAGATTCCCATGTATCTTTTATTCCTACGAAATAATATGATGTCTGCTCGTAAGTCGTCCGTGCGTTAACTTCATAACTCTTTTCTTTAAAGCGATGTAATAAGTTACCATATTTACTCGTCTCCATGAGGGTGTGCTCAATAAAATGGGCTACGGCAGGTGGCATGGAATACAGTTTGCCATCATAGTAAAATTGGTCATAATAGCCAAGTAGTCCGTAATTGACCGTATAACAAGCAAGCATTCTCTTGAGGTTTTTATCGGCATAGAGATAGGCAACTATGCCATTTGATAAAGTCTTTTTTACTACTTCCTTTTTCATTTCTTACCACCTTCATAAAATATAACGGTTCTAAGTTTCATCTCATCGACGGCCTTTAAGATGTCTTCGACGGTTAAACTCTTGATTAAATCGTTTTTCTCTTTATTAGATATGTCGAAGTTAAAGGACAGGTCATAAAGTTCATAAAAGACGTTCCATTTCGATTCGTCGAAAATGTATTCGTCCATGTCGGCTTCTTCTTTGATTTTATCTAAAAGTTTCGTGACGAGCTCGACATCTTTTAGTTTATTTAAAACATTCTCAAATCCCTCGAGAGCAGCGTCGACGTTTTGGGCGTCGATTACGGCACTCATCGTTATGTAATCGAGCTTTTTACTGCGAGATGCTCCTGCTGTATAGACGATACCTAGTTCATCGCGAAGAGTTTTATGTACGAGCATACCAGAACCACTCATCATCCTCGTAATTGCATAATAAATATATTTATCTTTTAAATCGGCAGTCTTATATGTATAGACGGCTCTCACGATAGATTCTTTATATTCATTATCTATTACGTGGTTGAAATCCAATACTTTCGGATCTATAGGGATTATCTCGTTATACTCTTCATCTAAAGGCTTTACCTCTTCGAACTTAAACATTTCCTCTAAATATTTTAGAAAGTCTTTTTTGACATTTCCCATAACGACCACTCCAATGAGCGTATGGTTAATCCACTCTTCGTGAGCTTTGATTAAATCTTCGCAAGAAAAAGAATTTAGAAGGGCTTCGTACTCTTCGACTGTCTCGATGTTGTCGGTCATCTTATAAGTATTTGGGAAAAGAGTCTTCACGAAGTTGTTCCCTTCCCTCTTTTTAAACGAAAGTAAGTCATCTTTAAAAGCTGCTATCATGTTCGTTTTGCATCTAGTAAGTTCTTCTAGATCTAATTTCCCACCTTCAAAATTTGGGTAAAATAAGATTTCGCGAGCAAACTCCAGCGCCTCTTTTAAGAAATTTTCGCCAATCAGTTCGGGGTCATAGAATTGAAAAGATGCTTCTATTATCATCTTTTCACCTATATTATAGTTATTTAAACTGTAGCCAAAAGAATACAGTTCCAACTTTTTAGTCTTCAAAGCTTTTCTCGTCTTATACTTTTTCGATGAGTGTATTTGGTATTCTTCTAAAAGATCGTATTTGTATATGTTCTCTTTCGTATACGGCATTTCGAACAAAAAGCGCATGTGGATGCTCGTATACTTTTTTGTTTTATGGATAAATACATCATATCCATTTATTTTTTTCTTTTCTATTTTCATTACATCGCCCTCTTAAACATCTTTTCAAGTTCGTAAATCGTAAACTTGATAATCGTCGGTCTACCATGCGGACAGTTATAAGGATTGTCGCATAAAACCAGTTCTTCTAATATTTTTTTTGCTAAATCGAGAGTAATTCTCGTATTGCCCTTTAAACTCTTTTTGCAGGCAATCGTCGCCGCGACTTTATCGTTAAATTTTAGAGGATCGAACTCGGCTCTTTCGTCGGCTATAAGATCGAAGACCGCACGGGTAGTCTCGACGAGTTTTTCTTTTTTTACCCACGCTGGATGGGCTTTCACCCTAAACGTATTTATGCCGAACTCTTCGAGTTCAAACCCTATACTTTCTAAATAATCGGTGTGACTTTTTATGCGACCGAATTCACTAGATGAAAACTCGAAAGAGATGGGTACTAAAAGTGGAACTCTTTCGTTCGAGAGAAAACCTTTAAGTACTTTCTCGTAATTGACTCTTTCGACAGCGGCATGTTGGTCTATTAAATAGACACCACTTTGATTTTCGGCAATTATATAGGTGCCTAGTGCAATGCCGACGGGATATAATTCCAATGCCTTAATCTCTTCGTTTTTAGAAGGTACGGCAAAATCTAGTTCTTCCTGTTTGACGATTGGCTCTTTCTCTTCTATAAAACGAGGTTTCACGTCGGGTTCAGATTCTCTTACGAAAAAGCTGCTCGGAAGTTTATGTAAAATATCTTCGTCGTAGTCGTCTTCTTCAGTTTCTGTTTTGGAAGTCAATCCCTCTGGGATGAGCATAGTACTATATAGGGCATCTTTGATAGCTTTAGTAAGTACTTCTCGCAGCTCTCCCATCTTAGAAAACTTGATGTCCTGTTTTGTCGGATGAATATTGACGTCTATTAGTGTCGGGTCTGTCTCTATATTTATGACGACGACGGGATAAGTAGAATCTGGCTTATAAGTATAATAGGCCTCGTTGATTATTTTATTTAATTCCATATTTCTAATGACGCGTCCATTGATGATGGTGTGCATGAAATTTCTCGTACTGCGTTGTATTATCGGTTTCGAAATGTACCCATATACGTCATAGTCGTCGTTCGAACCCTTTATTTCTAGCATATTCGAACTTATCTGTGCACCGTAAATCTCGTGAATAGCTTTGAGAGTATTACTGGAACCACTTGTTCGCATAATCTGTGCTCCATTGTTCACAAGAACGAAAGCTATATCGGGGTGTGATAAAGCCAGCCTTTCCATAAATTGAGTTACGTTTGCCAATTCGGCGTGGTCATTGCGCAGGTACTTCAATCTGGCAGGAGTATTGTAGAAGAGATTCGATACCGTGATAATCGTACCATGTCTTGAAGGCGCGATACCCGTTTCTAATAGTTCTCCGCCTTTAATATGAACACTCGTGCCCGCTTTACCATCGTACGTCTCTAGATAGACTTCGGAGACAGACGCGATCGAAGGTAACGCTTCACCTCTAAATCCTAGCGTGTTGATAAAGAACAAGTCGTCATCTTTGTATATCTTCGAAGTCGCATGTCTTTTAAAAGCATTTTTGGCGTCTTCACCGTCCATGCCTATACCGTCATCGATAACTTTTATTTCCTTCTTGCCAGCATCTAATAACTCTACTTTAATCGTCTTAGCGCCCGCGTCGATGGCATTTTCAACCAACTCTTTGACGACACTCGATATCCTCTCGACGACCTCTCCAGCCGCGATTTTGTTGGCTAGATTCTCGCTCATTATGCGTACTTTACTCATAAACACCTCCAACTATCGAAGGCCTTATATTTATATATTTCATCATCTCAGATGGAACAGTTACAGTTGCATCTTCCGTTATCTTTATAAATCCTAAGCCACAGATGACGATGTCGCTGTTGCCCTTTACTTTAAAAGATAGCCCTATCGTCTTCTTATCATATAGTCGTTTTATATCTATAGATTTACTGAAATAGAATACTACACTCGTCTTCCCTTCGATGACGATGTCAAAGAGGTCGTTTAATTTGAAAGTGCAAGTTGTCTTATTTTGATACGTTATCGGCTTAATCTTTTCGCTTATATTAGACATCTTATCGAGTTCAAAGTTATCGATGACAAAACCTGGCGAATCGATAAGTGTCATTTCCCCTAGTTTTATACGAACAAAATCTTGCGTCGTATTTTCTTTATAGCTAGTCGTGAGCTTTTTAATATTAGCTTGCTTCATGTCGATTATGGCATTTAGAAGAGTACTTTTCCCCGAATTAGTCAGCCCTAGAAAATATACTTCTTTTTGGTTATGTATCTTTTTCATGAAAGTATTTAAATTGCTCTTATTAGATGTAAAGACGATATCTCCATGAATTTTATAAACGGTCTTCAAATAAGCTCTAATCTGGTCAAAAGAGACATTTTTAGGGATGATGTCGCTTTTCGATATGACTAACATCTTATCGACTTTAATACTTTTAAAAATGTCTATTACTTCGTCGAAGATGTCGATAAAATCGACCATAAAGACGACATATTTGGCATTTTTATTGACTGTGTCGACGATGCTTTTACTGTTTTTAGGTACAAGAGATTTAGCTTTCTCGCCATAGTGCATCATCCTAAAACAGCGTTTACAATACTCGGCTGTATCTAGTTTGTCTAAAGGCACATACCCAGCTTTATTTTCGTCGCTTGTTTGCAACTTTGTTCCGCATCCAAAACAAATCTTACTCATAATATTCCCCCTTCTTGAAGACACCTCTTTTCTTAAAATATTTTAAGATTAGTCCTTCAAAAAATCTATTGACCTTCGTCCATGGGAAGTCGGTCGTACTTATTTGATTTACCAATATAGAAGTTATGCCCATGCGATTTGCTCCAAATACATCTGTCAAGAGTTGGTCTCCTACGGCAGCGACCTGAGAAGGCTTAACGTCGTACATATCTATAACTTTCTTATACTTCTTTTTAAACGGCTTGCGAGAATTACAAGCAGCATCGACGTAGAGTCCATCTTTAAAAGGTTCAACTCTCTTTTGACCGCTGTTCGAAAGGATAATAGGCTTTAACCCAATTCTTTTTATCTCTTCGAATAAATCTTGTAACTTTCTAGTCGGTTCGTTTGCATTTACGGGTACCAAGGTATTATCCAAATCGAATAATACTATCTTAATTCCCGAATTTTTAAGACTCTTATAATCTATAGTATAGATACTTTTCTGATATATATCTGGCAAAAATATGTGCATATCTCTTAACCCCATTTCATTAATATTGTATCAAATTCTCATTAATTAGTCTACCAAAGAAAAACTCGCATATTACTTTTTATGCGAGACTTTTTTGTTTTCTTTAAGTAAATCTCTAATTTCCTTCAATAGTTCTAGCTTTTCGTCGACGACGACTGTCTCTTCTTTTTCTTCCTCTTTTTTGTTGAATTTGCCTATAATCTTGACGAATACGAATATACAAGCCGCCACAATCAAGAAGTCTATGACATTTTGGATGAAATTTCCGTATGTGACATTCGCTCCTCCGATAGTGAAAGCTAAACCAGAAAAATCTATTCCTCCAACGACGATTCCGATTAAAGGCATCAATACGTCGTTTACGATGGAGGTCACTATCTTACCGAATGCTCCACCGATGATAACACCTACAGCCATGTCTACGACATTACCTTTAGAGATAAACGTTTTAAACTCTTTTAAAGTTTTATTGCTCTTCCTTAAAAGTTCATCTTTTACATTTTGTTTTTCTTCTTTTTTACCCATATTACTTCTTTCCTTCCTAGAAGTAATTATAACATATATCTGATTATCTTTAAAAGTATTATTGAAAGCTATTAAAATTATTCTGCCCGATAAGGATCGGTCATCGTACCTGTACCAATCATCGTATTTACGTAATCGACGCTTAGATTTATAACAGGCGCAACTGCAAACGTACTACCAACATTCATTCTGTGCAAATCACCATTGCTGTTGACAACGAGAACAGTGGCACTACTATCATAATAGTTAGGAGAGAGAGAGCAAAACAATGAACCTTTGTATAAATAATATTTTTTATTTGACGTAGTTCCTCTTCCTCCCGCTGTAATTATTTCATCTGCTGTTATGAGTCCTACTGGATGTTCTAAGGCCCCATTCCCCTTTGCAATATCGCTTACCGTAAATGCATCATTCTTTTCTGGGCATTTGAAAGACGGTTTAGGATTGCTTACTATTAATCTTCCATATGATTCATAGTACGTTTTGCTTGTTCCCGCGCCTGTTCCTGTATTATTGCTTGCAAAGCTTCTATCATTACAAAATAAAGTATCACTTATAGCTTCACTATAGCCCGTATTTAAAATGTTTTCTTCAAACCATTTTTCTAATTCTGTTTTTATATTAGAATCTGTTTCATTGGTTTGAGCTTGTTCTTTACTGGTGCTTGGTTCTCCATTAACTCCACCATACATATAGCCTACATATTTAGCATCGTTATACTTTGTGTTCCATTTTACACTTGCTATAGCAACTCTACCTTCGCTTTCTTCTCCATTCACATGGGCGCTTGTTCCATCGTAAATTATTCTAAGCGAACCATCTCCGTTGATTCTAATTATTCTCCAATACATATCTTGGCCAGTTTTGGTTTTACCAAACTTTACATAGTTATTCTCTACTGCTCCTCTATAGTAATAACTAGTTCCATAGTCGTCTTCCATTTCATATATACCATCTTTACTGTAATCATAACTTATAGTTTTTGATGATTTTATATATGGCATACTTGTCGTTGTTGTTCCTGTTCCTACTTTATATATACCTTCTATGTTACTTGATATTCCTATCGTATTTGTACTACTTCCCCAAGGCGCGACTATATACTTATCTCTCAAGGTTGTATAACAATTTTGATATTGACATACTTGAGGGTCAGTAAGTGTATATAACCCTGTGCTTGTATTGAATGTATAGCTATTTGCATAGGTTATATAATTTGTTTTATAACTAGTCATATCATAATTGCTTTGACCTCCACTAAAATTATTGTCTTGATACTGAGTTGGTTTTGGGGCAATATCTGTGAAGCTTGCTAATGTTCCTTTTGAAGCTATTCCTAACTTCGCTAAAGTTTGTTCGGAAGCAGATGGTAAAGTATACTTGATATCCTCTAATCTAAATGTCGAACTGAACTTCGCGCTTAAGTCTGGGTCTTGATTTACATCTTCTAAATAGTTTAATGTTATTACTAGTTCATAGTAATATGTCTCACCTACTGGTATTGTTAATGATTCGGCTAGTACCTCTGTTAGAGTCTTTCCTTCCTCGTTCTTTGGTACATTAGTTTTACTTACTACTTCGGTATATGGTCCTTCATTACTTTCACTTTGCCTAAGTACATAAGTTAGTGAACCTTCTATATATGTATTTACTAAGTCTTTCCAAT
>CAZLNI010000010.1:0-18233 GCA_964560995.1 uncultured Muribaculaceae bacterium | reverse complement strand
AATGTTTACTGCATAACTAAAAATAACGACAATTTTTGATATTGTCTTTTTTTCTTGCCCTTTTTTCCTTTCAAAAGACCATCTTGTCATAGAAAAAGATTAATGCTAATTTATTATTGGTAAAATCACTATGGTGATAAAAATATATGAAGGTTTTGACAGTCGAAAATGCCATAAAGTTTGAGATAACGGATTATTGCTATGAAAGGGTAAATAACGGTTCTAATTTTAAAAAAGTACATGAAAAAGAAGATGAAATCGAATTAGTTGGAGAAAGTTTAAAAGCTCGAGGTATGACGATATTTCAAATAATTACTCTATTATCTTCTGAAATCGCTCAAAGTATTCCCACGACCGATTTAGAAACGCGCGTAGACTTTAGGCGAATTTTGACGCCGAGATTGATGGCAAGCCAATCTTTTCTCGCGAATTTAAGTGAAGACCCTATCGACCAAGATAGCTATTGGGAACTAATCGATATATTGGGAGAAGTAATTAACTTTCAAAATAGACAAAAAAGTACGGTTCCCATACCAGAAAAAGTCTTTTGACTATTTCATTTACATTAGACGAGTACACCAGAGGTGTATTTTTCTTCTGTTTTAAAATTTATGGTATAATATACTAAGAAAGAACGTGATATGATGAAAGAACGAGTAATAAGTATCTTAAAAACGATGAACAACGCCGTCACAGTCGAAGAATTGGTTTCCAAAATGGATGGAGTCTCCGTTGGAGAAATCGAAGAAGTTCAGAAAATTCTAAACGAAATGGTCCAAAAATTTGAACTATATTATACCAACAAAGGAAAATATATTCTTTTTGAAAACTGTAAGGATATCGAAATAGGAGAGATATCCGTCCATCCAAAAGGATTCGGTTTTCTTTTGCTTCCTGGCGATGACGTCCATATCGAAAAGAGTATGCTAAACGGTGCTATCGACGGGGACAAAGTCATCGTCGAAGTCACCGAGAGAAAGCCTAAATTAGAAGGTCGAGTTATTCGCATAGTCGAACGTAACCTAAACAATCTAGTCGGCGAAATAAAATACATACATGGTAAACCTTTCATGATTCTTGAAGATAAACGTAAACTCGTAATTGAACTCGACCGCAAATCTACTTCTAACTGTGTCGACGGGACGATTGCTGTTGCAAGCATCACCAAAGAGATAAAGAAAAATTACTACTTAGCCCGTGTAAGTGACATCATAGGACATAAAGACGATGCAGGCGTCGACATTTTAACTGTCGCATATAAACACGAAATATATCCAGACTTCAGCAAGAAAACTTTAGCAGAAATCGAGACTATACCAAATGAAGTAAAACCAGAAGAACTTATCAATAGGCGGGACCTTACGGGCGAAACAATATTTACGATTGACGGAGCGGATACTAAAGACATAGACGACGCCATCAGCATAAGTCGTAAAGGTGATAACTACATATTAGGCGTACACATTGCCGATGTCAGCCATTATGTAAAAGAAAAGAGTGCTCTAAATGAAGACGCTTTGACGCGAGGAACCAGTTCCTACTTGGCGGACACAGTCATACCGATGCTTCCACATAAATTATCAAATGGCATCTGTTCATTAAACGAAGGAGTTGTAAGACTTACTGAATCTTGCACGATGGAGATAACTCCAAAAGGGGAAATAGTAGACTTCGACATCTTTGAAAGTTATATTAAATCCTCAAAAAAGATGACTTATGCTGCTGTCAATGACGTCTTAATGCGAAATATAGTAACAGAAGGGTATGAACCATATGTCGAAAAACTTAAAACGATGAACGAACTTGCTCATATACTAAAAGATAGACAAGTACGAGAAGGTTCTATTGATTTTGAACTAGATGAGGTCAAAATTTACTGCGATGAATTCGGCCGTGCATGCGAAATTAAACGCGTCGTTCGTGAAGATGGTGAGAAGCTGATTGAACAGTTCATGATAGCCGCTAACGAAACCGTAGCAACCTGCATCGCCAACATGGACCTACCTTTTATCTATCGTGTACACGACGTCCCAAGCGAAGAAAAGATACAGGATTTCATGAAATTTATCTCTATCTTAGGTTATCAAGTTAATGCTCGTCTAAAGGATATTACTCCAAAGACGATGCAAAACATACTAGAACAACTAAAAGACAAAAAAGAGTACGAAACACTATCCGCCAACCTTCTTCGCAGTATGAAGAAAGCTAAATACCAAAGAGAAAACGTCGGACATTTTGGACTTGCAAGCAAATGCTATACCCACTTTACTAGTCCAATTAGAAGATATCCCGACCTTTTAGTCCATAGACTTCTAAGAAGATATCTCTTCGAACACGACCTAGAGGATATACGCGAACTAGAACCTAAGATAGACTATATAGCGGAACAGTCGAGTGCCCGCGAGCTGGCAGCCATCGAAGCTGAAAGAGAAGTCGACGACATGAAAATGGCAGAATATATGGAAGGCCACATAGGCGAAGAGTATGAAGGAAAGATATCTGGTCTTACGAACTTCGGGATGTTTGTCGAACTCGATAACCTAGTCGAAGGGCTCGTCCACATCAGTGCCATCGGTAAAGAATATTTTTACTACAATGCCGATATCATGGCAATAGTTGGAGAGACATCCAAAAAATTATATCGTCTAGGAGACTGCGTCAAAGTAAAAGTAGTGAGTGCTAGCAAGCAAGAAAAGCAAATAGACTTCGAAATAGTCGGGGGTGAAGAAGAAAATGGAGATAAAGAACCGCAAAGCGAGATTTAATTATTTTATAGAAAAGACTTATGAAGCTGGCATTGCCTTAACTGGTACAGAAATAAAGTCCATACGAAAGGGAAGCGCCAACTTTAACGACGCATACATAAGGATTAAAAATAAAGAAGCTTACATCATCAATATGTACATAGCTAAATACGAAGAAGGAAACAGGTTCAACCACGACGAACGTCGCGAAAGAAAGCTATTACTTCACAAATCTGAGATTAAGAGATTAAAAAGCGAAGTTGAAACAGCAGGCTATACTCTTGTACCTTTAAAACTTTATTTCAAAGGAAACTATGCTAAGGTGGAGATAGGTCTAGCTAAAGGTAAGAAGCTTTATGACAAAAGAGAAACTATAAAAAAACGCGATTTAGAAAGAGAAAACAGATACTAATTGCAATCTGTTGTAAATTGCAATCTGTTGTAATACGCACATCTTGTTTTATCTAATGCTTCGTGCTATAATGAATATGCAAGTGAAGATTGCATAAAATATAAAAGGGAATACTTGACATCCTAAAGTTGAGTACTCGCCAAATGGTTTGCACTTAATCTTATTAGATTGAGTGCGTTTTCTTTTTATAATTCATTATCATTTAAATAATAGAAGAATAAGCAGAATGATGATAACGATTAGAGAAAAGATTAAAAAGTCTTTCTTAGTCATTTCACCACCTCCCTTCGGAGGCAAGCACTCAACTGTCAAAATATTCCTATATAAAAGTATACAGGTTTAAAAATTAAAATACAATAAAACATCGCAAATTAACAGCCTTTCGTAATAATACATCTATTACATATTTTCTTTTATTTTTCCTAATAAAGTGCTAAAATAGCTCGCGGTGATTACTATGCAAACAAGAACCTACTATGATTTAAGAAAACAAAATGGCACGCGCTTCTTTTTACGCCGTGCCGCAATAGAAGGTGTCGTCTCTGAATTAGAAAAATTTATTGAAACCGAACAAAGTATGCGAAGCCGAGCTTTTGCTAAAAATATGATGTTTTCGCATGAAATAAAAGCTAACAATTTTGTTGAAGGTTATGGAGATGACATAGAGACAATAAAGAAAGTAATAAATGATGCATCGAGTATAAAAAATCCCGATAAAAGAGCAAGAATATTAAATCTTTATAATGCTTATAATTTCATCTTAAGACACCGCCGTATAGATAAAGATTCGTTAAAAGCACTTTATGATATCACTAGTAAAGATGTTTTAGAAGCGTACGACAGATGTCATATGGGACCATTTTATAGAGAAGCTCCTGTCTATATTCTGCAAAATGGACGGTTAGATATGGAATTACAAGAGGGGGTAAAATTCTCCAAAATTGATGAATTTATGGATGCTTATTTCGAATTCTTACATACTGAAATATATGGAACAGAAACAGAAGAATATATAAAAAGTCAAATCTTGCATTTCTATTTTGTTTATATCCACCCATATTTTGATGTAAACGGAAGAACTAGTAGAACTTTAGCGATGTGGTACCTACTTAATAAAAAAGCATATCCATATATTATCTTTAATCGCGGAATTGCATTTAAAGGTAGCAAATATGATAAGACGATTAAGCACAGCATCGACACTAACGATATGACCTACTTTATCGAGATGATGTTGGAGACAGTTCAATTAGAAATGGAAAAAGAATATATGGTTGAAGTAATCGCATCACATGCCACTTCACGCTTAGACGCGACTGATTATCAAACCCTTCTATATTTTCTTTCGATGAAAGGATTATGGTCTGTAATGGACTACGCAACAATGTACAATAAGATGACTCCTTCTGATATAAAAAGAGTGAAAGAAATCTACGAAGAAATGATTGTGCCACTGTTAGATAAAGGCGTTCTCGAAATAACAGGAGAAACCAAAAAAGAATATGCAGGTATGAGGAACAAAACATTAGCTCTTCGTCCAGTAGACTTCGACCCTAAAAAAACTAAAAATTTAACTCTGGGTTGTTCAGCATTAACAACTCACACAAAAAAATGTTGAAAAATTTATAATTTTCAACTAGAATAACATACTGAAGGAGAAAGAATATGGCAGAGTTTCAATATAAAACAAGAAAAGAACAAAAAGCTATGTCAATGAAAGAATTAGGAGAGTATCATTGTCAAAGAAGAAAATATGAATATAAAAAAGGAATACCACTAAAAGGAATAAAACCAAGAAAATATGCACACCCAATTGTTGTAGGCGCGCTTAAACTGGACAGAGTATCTTCACACGAAAAGATAAATGTGCTAAAAAATAGGAAAAAACCAATATTATTCGCGTGTACTCATTCCGGCGGAAGCGATGTGGAAAGAATAGTTGAAGCATTAGGGACACCGTCATATATATTTTTTGGTGACCCAGCACCTATGTATAAAGATATACCAGTTCATACATTATTAATTATAAAAGGAAGTATTGATGTTGAAACAAGAGATAAAGAAGACCGTCATATTGCTTACGAACGAGCAAAAGAACTTTTAAATAAAGGTGGAAACTTGATTATATTCCCCGAAGGTGCATGGAATGTATTCGAGCATTTGCCAGTCATGAAACTATATACAGGTACAGTTCGCATGGCTATTGAGGGAAACGCCGATATTATACCGATTGCAGTAGAACAATACGACAAAGAATTTATAATAAAAATAGGACAAAAGATTGTTGTAAATAAAAACATGGACCCTAAAATGTTAAATAGTTTACTTCGAGACATACTTGCTACTCTAAAATATGAAATATGGGAATCACAGCCTATGGTTCACGCACTCCCTTCTACGGGATATAAAATTTGGGAAAACACGTCTGTTTATGAACAAACTACACTACAAAGAAGCTATGATGAAATATTTAGAAATAGCATCGTTAATCGAAGAAGTGAATACGGCGTACTACAAGAAGTATATGACACTATGTATAAAGACCCTAATGACTTAACAACAGATGACCTTATCGTTCCGATACAAATCCGTCTAGCACTTATTAAAGAAATAAACCATAGACAGCAACAAATTGATGAATTAACTGAAAAACTCCATGTTATCATTGAGCAATCTAAAAATTTTCAAAAAGGTACATCTGAGTATATTGAATACTGTAAAAAAGCTCAAGGAATTGTCACTTTAATTAAAGAGAAAATAGATAGAATAAGAAAAATTTTAAAATATTTAAATGAAGAAAGAGAAAAAGAAAGAAAAAGCGAAATACAAGAACAAGAGGAATTTGACTTTGATAATCCATACTACAAAAAAGAAATGGAACTTCAGAAACGAATTAATCGACTTTATGAGAAAAAGAATAATCTCATATCAATAAGAATAGCTTGTAATATCTCCGAACAGCAAAATCACGAAAAGAGAATATCTTTAAATTAAAACATTTGATTGTTATAAAAGACCTTTAATGATATAATAGCCATGAAAGTAGTGTGATACTCTTGGATACTTTATTATTACCATTTGCAGGTCTTTTTATTGCAATTCTTTTAATGATAATATATTTTTCTAAAAGAAATATGAATAATAAGGAGACAAAAATCTATTCTAAAATGTTGGCTGTAAACCTCATATTTAACCTTTTAGCAATAATCGGCTTTATAATTGCTAAAAAGACCCCCTTCAATTTTTTAGTTATGATGATACAAAAAACATATATGTCTTCTCTATTATTATTAATGGTTTATAGTATTCTCTATAATATTACTTTATTAAATTTGTCATCTAAAAAAGAAAAAGTGATAGATAGGATTCTTTATTTCACATGGTTTCTAGCATCAGTGGCTGAAATATTGACGCCTCTAACAGTAATAAATGAAGGCAATATACTAGACGGTTATGGGCTTTCATATGATATTGTTATGGTTTTTATAATATTATATTTACTTGGACTAATCATATCTACAATAATAATATTTACTCGCAAAAAAATTAACAACAAAAAAGTTTCTCCTTTTCTAATATTGATTATTTTATATACATGTGGAATAATTTTAAGAAACTTCATACCCTCCGCTATTTTTGAAACATTCTTTTTCTCATTTATACTTTTAATAATGTACTTCACCATCGAAAATCCCGATGTCAAAATGATTGGAGAATTAAATCTCGCCAAAGAACATGCTGAACGTGCTAACCGCGCTAAGAGTGATTTCTTGTCGAGCATGTCTCATGAGATAAGGACACCACTCAATGCGATCGTAGGATTATCTGAAGATATGCAAAATAGAGGTAATTGTCCCGCCGATATGAAAGAAGACCTCTCCGACATAGTAAATGCATCGCACACACTTTTAGAAATAGTTGGAAATATCTTAGATATCAACAAAATAGAGAGCAACAAGATGGAACTCACAGAGATGGTCTACAATTTCAAAGAGGAAATTTCTAGTCTTGCTCGTGCTCAAGCGACGCGCATAGGTGAAAAACCGATAGAATTTACTGTAGATTTAGCGGAGGATATTCCATATGAATTATATGGCGATAAAGCTCACGTCAAACAGATAATCAACAATCTATTATCTAATGCCATCAAGTATACGGACCGCGGGAACATTACTTTCTCAGTAAAATGTATAAACGAAAGTGATAAGTGCCTTCTCATGATATCTGTAAAAGATACTGGGCGCGGAATCACTACCGAAAACCTAGATAAACTCTTTACCAAATTTGAACGGCTTGATATCGAAAAGAACTCGACGACCGAAGGAACTGGATTGGGTCTAGCCATCACTAAAAAGTTGGTGGAGATGTTAGGGGGTCGTATAAACGTCGAAAGCAGCTATGGAGAGGGTTCCATCTTTATGGTACAAATTCCCCAAAAGATTGAGAATTTGACAAAACCGTTAACCGATACTCAAATACTGAATACAGCCAAAGTACAGCTAAAAAAACGTGAAGAAAAGATAGATTACCAAGATAAAACTGTTTTAATTGTCGACGACAATAAACTCAACATAAAAGTTGCACGTCGTAGCTTAGAGCCGTTAAATTTTAAAACCATCGACGAGTGTTACAACGGTGAAGAATGCTTAGCAAAAATTAAAGGTGGTAACAACTATGATATCATTTTAATGGATATAATGATGCCTGTAATGAGTGGTGAAACTGCTTTTAAAGAATTGAAAGAAATGGGTGTTTCATCAGTAGTCTTAGCTTTAACTGCCGATGCTGTCGTTGGGTCTGAGGATAAATACATCGAAGAAGGCTTCGCGGGATATATTGCAAAACCGTTCTCTCAAGATCAGATAAAACTAAAACTAGATAAAATTTACAAAAGTAAGTATTATTCAAAAGATGCTTACAACGAAGAACTTACAGAAAATCCGACACTTCCAAATTTCAAAACAGATGCTGTAGAAACGAATACTAATTCCAATACAGTTGACGAAAACAAACTTTTAGAAAGTGGAATCGATTATCGAGTAGGCCTTGAAAATTTTGGAGATATCTTAACTTATAAAGAGATGCTTCTATCTTGGATGGAAGAAAGAGATAGCCGCATCCAAAAGATTAAAAAATATAAAAATGACCATGATATGCCTAACTATGCTATCGAGGTTCACTCTCTAAAAAGCGACTCGAAATATTTCGGTTTTACAAAGCTCGCTGAATTAGCATACTCGCACGAAATGAAAAGCAAAGAAAATGACGAAGAATACATAAGTAATAGCTTTTACGATTTAGAAAGTGAATATAATCGCGTTTGTTCGATAATAAAAAATTACTTAAAATAAGATAATTTAAGGAGCAGATAAAATATGCTAAAAGAAAAATTTAATATGTTATCTTTAAACTTAGAAAGTGACGCTTCTATCGAAACGCTGATGAACAAATTGAGTAATTCTCCTAATATTGAAATAGATTATACAGCATCCAAAAATGGAAAACTAATCTTTCATTTTCGTGATGAAGATAAAGATTACACGTTCAAATACGATTTTCATTATCCTCCCGAAAATGAAATCTTTTTCTCTCACATTGCTAAATTTCTCGGCGTCGATGTCATATCAAATGAAATAGTCGAACTAGGTTCTCTTAGAGGAATACTTCAAGAAAGACCTCGCGAGCCAGAGATGCGCTATGTTAATGTCGAAGATTTATTGCAAACTGTTCCTTCTGAAGAAAGCGAAGGAGACTATTTTAAAGATGTCGAAAAGGCCTTGAGTTTCCATTATCAAAATCGGCAAGATTGTGCTCAATTAGTCGAGGACTTAATGGGCAAAATAATAGAAACAACAATTCTATATACTGTCTTAGGCATTAACGAATTCCCCGCTTGGCAGTTACAAGAATTTGAAGATGGAAAAGTTAACCTAGCCCCTTTAGAACCAAAAGATAACCTATTTGGTGGTTTGCTTAGAAGAAAACCATTAAGCATCGACGAGCAACAAGAAACTCTTAAAGCAACCATCCTAAAGATGGATAAAATCATAACCGTTTTATCTCGCTCTCAAGATCGAGATAACACCACAAAGCTAATAGAGTCACTTTGGGTTTTGAAGAGAAATAATTTAGAAGAATTATTTAAACTTTTAGATAAAGATGCTATCCATGAAATAAAAAGAATACTACAAATAAAATATATATCGATGTGTAAAAATCATCTCGATTTACTTATGAACGCTCTCGGTGTTGAAAAGTTACCTGTTTCTAAAGATGTCGATTTAGACTATATATTGGCGATGACTAACTCAAGACGATATAATGATGGAGAGATAGCAGCGACACTCATAACACCCATAGATACTCATCACGTTGCGGCCATTGAAGGTGCCACAGCCCATCACGAAGAGTTGTTCGTGGATATATATAATCGTATATACGGTGAAGAACCTACAAGTATACGGTTAAGCGTCATCGAAATACATCATATCTCTCGCGATTCAGCTAATCACCAAGCTATAGTACACGTCCCATATTACATAACACCTTATGCATATACGTTACTTTCAGAAGTTTTAATAGAATTATATAATCGAGGTGTCGAAATCGTCGCTGGTCAAACGGGATATAATCCCATAAATGGTAGCTTTATGCAAAGCACAGATAAAGGATTTGCGGGATTAGAGATACTAGACTATCTAAAATCGAACGGTTTTGTCGCCGATTACCCATGGCAATTTAAAAAAACGAACATCAACGCAGATGAAACAAAGACGTTTTAATAATATCAAAATCTCAAAATATAAAATTTGCAAATATTACAAAAGAGTGCTATAATTAGGCTACTCTTGGGGCCGTATATGGTTTCGACAGAGTATTGATTTGGTCTAACTGCAAGTAGAAGTTCATCTTTAACGAACACCAATTAAATTAAATGACAAAAAAACTAGCACTTTCGGTGCTTCAGCTCTTGCTTTTGCCTAATTAAGGTTGCGAGAGGTTCTACTTTAAGATAATTCAGGTCTTACTGCTTAGGACTCACATTTTACTGAATTATAACTATGTAATTGTCTATGTTACTTAGTCGAAAAATTTATAGACTATATCAGATTGTGGATAGTTGGAGTCCATCCTTTCTGACGAATAATTAATTTCCAAACAAACTTGTAGACGTTATTCGCGAATGTACTTTGGACAGCGGTTCAAATCCGCTCGGTTCCACCAATTTTGTATTGAACAACTTGTTTTAGTATAAATGCACAGTCATTGTGCAAAATGTGTCAAAAAAAGAATAAAATGCACAGTTTACGCAAAATATTGTGCATTTTTATTTACCTGTAAAATTTTTTATGATATAAAAGTGCCTTTATTGTTAGAACCGAAACTTAAGGCTATTGCAATTTTCGATTATTAAACTTCTACATATATTAAGGTGGAGGTGATAAAAAATGAACAGAGTACTAGTAAACGGCCGCAATAGAATTACAGGAGCATATGGAAAAGGACATTTAGGAGTTGACTTAGGCTGGATTGGTGGGGAAGGCGACAACGTCTACGCTCACTCAAACGGTGTAGTTGTTAAAGCAGTTACAGGTAAGAAAAACGACACAGGTTCACGAGGAGATGCAACTTACGGAAACTATGTTAAAATAAAACATTCAGATGGCTATTATACTTTATATGCACATCTCGCTTCAGTAGATGTTAAAGTTGGAGAAAAAGTAGTCACAGGCCAAAAAATAGGATATATGGGAGAAACAGGCAATGCCTATGGTAAACACTTACACTTCGAAGTACGAAATACAGAAGATAAAATCGTCAATCCTACCCCTTATCTAGATAAAGACTTACCTCCAGTAAGTCACCGCGTCGAATATCGTGTACATATATTAGGGGGTTCATGGTTGCCGTGGGTCTCTAAAGTAGATGACACCAGTGAAGGATACGCAGGACTATATGGTAAAGCAATCGATGGAATACAAGTTCGCGGTCGCCGTTATCAAGCACACACCTTAGGAGGCTCGTGGTTACCAATCGTCGATAAAGTGGATGACACATCTAATGGCTATGCAGGATTATATGGACGCCCTATAGATGGCATCAGAGTTTACGATAGCGAATACAGAGCACACACGCAAAAAGGCTCATGGCTACCATGGGTTTCTAAAGTAGACAACTCATCCAACGGTTATGCCGGACTATATGGCAAACGAATAGACGGAATCCAAATAAAATAAACACTCTCATCTCATTCCGAATAGGAGTGAGTTTTTAAGTTCAAAGTTTATAGTAATCTCATATCTTTTATGCTATACTACCAACTGGAAGTGAGAAACATGGATAAGAAAAAATATTACAAAAAGATTTTGCATTACTTTAAAGGCGAAAAAAAACTCATATTTATTTATATAGTTACCTCTTTATTTCTCGTTGGCATTAATACGATAACTCCTATTATCTCAGCCAAAAGTATGGCCGCAATAACAAATGTCGCTCTAAAGGAAATGATAATTTTGGCAGCTATTTCCATGATTCTTTACGCGCTCAGCGATTTAATAAGGTATATAAGTGAACGGTGTTCGTCCATCATCCAAAATAAAGTCGAAATAAAAATCAAAGAAGACATTTCTAAAGAGTTATTTGATTTAGAGATGAAGAATTTTGACAAAGAAGGAACAGGTTTCTTTGCTAATCGCATCGAAAGTGAACCCCGTACTCTTGCTGGTATTTTCACAAATATGAGATACTTCTCGACGAGTATCTTGACCTCGATAGGCGTTTTCATCTATATATTTTTTGTAAGCCCAATCATTGGAGTATTCCTACTCCTCAACTCTCTAATCAATTTTTTTATTCAAAGGCGTCGGCTAAAATTTTGGGAAGAAGAACGAAAAGCAAGTAATGAGATGTACGAAAAATATTCCAGTAACTTTGGCGAATTGATACGTGGAATAAAAGATATAAAAGTATTAAACCTTAAAAAATATCTTATTAAAAAGACTAAAAAAGAACAAAGAGAGATAATACTTTTTGAAGATGGAATATCTAAGAAAAATGCTAAAACCAACTTATATATGAATTTTGTGTCCCTCGTCATGGATTTCCTATTTATCGTTTTAGGCGTTGTTCTTATCAAGTACAGCAATCTAACTGGAGCAACATTTCTAGTAATTTATATGTATAAAGGAAGAGCTTCTTATATGATGAGTGATATAAACCAAATTTATCGATATTACAAAGAGTTTAATCTTTCTTTAGAGAGACTTTACGAAGTTGTCGATGGCATAAAATATCCAAAGGAATATTTTGGTAATAAAGAAATAACCGATGTCAAAGGGGACGTTGTATTTAAGGATGTTACCTTTGGTTATGATGACAACGAAGTATTAAAAAATATCAGTTTTAGTATCAATAAAGGTCAAACGATAGGTATAGTAGGTAAAAGCGGTGCGGGTAAGAGCACGATATTAAACCTCATCAATAAACTATATACGCCACAAAAAGGTACTATACTCTTAGACGGAATCGATCTCAACGAACTATCCGAAAAGTCGATTAGAGAAAACATAACGACTATCACTCAGAACCCGTATATCTTTAACAGGAGTATTAAAGAAAATCTAAGAATAGTAAATCCACTCGCAACAGATGAAGAAATCGAAGAAAAGTGCAAACAATGTGCATTGGATGAATATATAGAATCACTCGATAATAAATATGACACGACAGTTGGCGAAAACGGAGTCATCTTATCGGGAGGGCTTAAACAGAGACTTGCAATTGCAAGAGCAATCTTAAAAAACAGTAAAATAATAATGCTCGATGAAGCGACGAGCAGTTTAGATAATGAGACTCAAGATTATATTCATCGTTCTATCAAAAAAATAAGAAAAGACTATACGATTATCATCATCGCCCATCGCCTTTCTACTGTCGTCGACTGTGATAAGATACTCGTCATCGATGATGGAAAAGTTGTCGGCTTTGATACTCATAAAAATTTAGTAAAGAACAACCGCATATACCGTAATCTATATAAAAAAGAACTATCTTAATCGATTATTATATTAACCATCACTGAATCAAAGTGATGGTTTCTTCGTGTGATAAGCATTTTCAAAAAAAGTATGCTATAATGACTTTTAAGTGAGGTTATCAGTATGTTAGAAGAAGATAAAAATAAGGGAAGAATGATATTTGATGTCGCCTTTAACGAAGACATCGCAGGGGGCAAACTCGATAAATTATTCGAATATTTAAAAGAGAACAAAGATAAATATATTTTAGCAATTCGCTTAAATGCTTTTACTCTCTATAGTCATGGCAGAAAAGTGATTATCAAAAGAAATGTAAAAGAATACACTATAGAATTTGAGATGAACAATGCCAATCTTTTAGTCTTAAGAGAGCCCAATAAACTTGATTCAATTGTAGAGATTCTATCTAAACTAAATTTCGACACTTCAAAATATAAAAATTGGAAAGTAATACGTACCCTCTATCTCAATATGGATGAAAAAGAAAAAAATAAGAACTATAAACCGCGATTAAACATGAAAGCAAGAATACCTGCCGAGTGTATAGAGACATACGATTTTAAATTACTGTTAGATACCATATACCCGATATTTCGTTCATATAGACTTGCAAGAAGCGAAGAGAACTATAAGCAATCATGTATCAGTTTCTACAACTCTTTCCAAAGGGATTTAGTTGTCTTCGATTCTGAATATAAACCAGCTTTTAAAAATGATGATGAAGAGAAGAGATATAAGACTCTTTGTACTCCAAACAAAAGCGGGCTACGTCAGTTCTTTAAACCGGATTTAATCGCACTTGCAAAGGAAAACGATAACTATAAAATAATATTTATCGAATTAAAGATTAATATAAATGCTGCTATAGGCGAAACTGCTAACATAGCCGACCACATAATAGATTGGCAAAATTATAAACAACTATATACCCAGAGTGAATACGAAAAGTACAACTTTAAATCCTCTGTCATCTATATGCTTAAATTTTATATCGAACATGGACTCATAGAGTGTGACGATTTAGACGCAGTTATCGCTAAGATAGACTTCGACACTCCACCTATAATCAAAATCGTCTGCGGATTAAACGAAGAAACGGAGACACAATTTATCAAAAAAGCTCAAAGATTCTTTCAAAATAAATGTGCGCACGATTGGGAAAAGTGGGATGCTGAAATAGTCGTCGGAAACGCAACACCAGAACTATTAGAAATGAAAGGTGTCCCTTTAAATACTTATCTTTGCAAAGGAATAAGTCAAAACCATTACACGCTTTCACCTATAAAAATGGATATACTAGAAATCGCGCCGATTATTCTAGATGACGAATACGACGAAGAAGCCCAAAAGAGGTTACAAAAAGAGCTAGATGAACTATCCAAACGAAGACTACAGATGCCCCTTACTATCATCGAAAAGATTGCTAAAAAGATAGATGAACTCGAGCAGCCAATAATATATAAAGGTCTCATGGCCGATTCCCTAATCGCGTACATTTTAGGTTATACTTCTAAAAATCCTATAATAGAGAAGAAAAAATTTAGTCCCTTTAAAGGTGATACGGCGGAATTTCTAGTTTCAAAAGATATAATGAAAGATATTCTAGACCACCTAAGTAGTTTATACGGCGCGGATATTTCGATAACAGAAATCGAAGAAGGCTACCGAATAATGTATTATGGATATAAGATAAAAATAGACATCCTAAAGGAGAAATAATTATGGAAAGTATTAAAGAACTTTATAAAACGATTGAGAATTCATCCTTAAGCGTTTTGTCGGCAAGACCAGGATGTTTCATGCCGACCTTACTCTCTCAACTCATTATAGAATACGGGTTAAACGCCAATAAAAAAGTGACAATTTTTATGCAAGAAAACACCTCTTGGTTGACCTCACACATCCTAAGTACTTTATCGGAAAAACCACACAATGAAGTTTTACCGTATCTACAACCATTGACGTTTTACAAATCAAAAAGAAAGCCCATAGACAACGAAAAGTTATGCCAAAACATAGAGAAACTCTATAAGAGCAGTATTGACATCGAAGACTTAACTACTTATAGAAAAGAATATATCGACACGATAGTGAAGAACATAGAAGAAGCAGATGAAAAACCGGATTTTATTATTATATACGGTTTTGAAAACCTCTTTAGAGATGCTACTTATTCACCTCGTGAGATACTTAAAAAAATCGAACATCTTGTGAAGATGAACATTAAAATCATATTGATAGCTAAAATGGAAAGGAGTGTAGAAGACTCTACTGTGCAAAACTTTGAAGATATCCACAACTATAACGAATTAAAAATGTTCGCGAATTTTTTTCTTATTATAGAAACTGCTATTGAAAGAGAAAACGAAACCGCCAAAATAAAGATTAAGACAACCGCGGGAGATTTTATAGCAACATACGATTACCAAAAAAGCACTTTAGAATAAATGATATGGAAATAAAAATAATAAAAGGTACTCATCAAATAGGAGGATGTGTTACAGCCATTAAAACTTCTAATACAAAAATAGTCGTCGACTTCGGAGAAGACTTAAACGACGAGGATAAAACTTACTTCGATAGAGAAAAAATAATGCATGAAATTGAAGGCGCTGACGCAGTCTTTATCACGCACTCTCACTTAGACCACGCAGGTCTTATCAATCTCGTTCCTTCAAACATACCAATTTATATAGAAGAGAAAGCCAAAATAATTCTTGAAATCGGTTCTGACTTTGGTGTAAACGCTTCCCTACCAGAGAACATCATTACATTTGAATTAACCAAAAATAGAAAACTGACACCAATAACAGTAAAGGATATAAATGTTACACCTTATATAGTCGACCACTCTTCCTTCAATTCGTGTATGTATTTAATCGAAGCAGAAGGCAAGAGGGTACTTCATACAGGGGATTACCGCAATCATGGCCGAAAAGGTAAGATATTTTCTTCTATCCTCGATAAAATCGGTCACGTCGATTGTTTAATCACTGAAGGAACGACACTTACAAGACCTAATCAAACGAAGTATAAAACTGAAGAAGAGTTAGAACAAGAGGCAAAGGAACTTTTTGCTAAATACGACCAAGTATTTGTTCTCTCTTCATCCACCAATCTAGACCGTTTAGTAACATTTTATAAAGCTAGAGGAAATAAAAAGGTAGTCATCGATACTTTCACTTCTGCGATAACTAAAGCTATCGACTTCCCAGTATCGACCAAAAACAGAGACGTCTTTCAGTGGAATCCTAGTAAATATAATAAAATCAAAGACAAAGCATTTAAGGAAAAATACATGAGTAACAACCTCGACTATGGATTTCTCCCTAACTATGTCATGTTCATAAAACAGTCGATGCTGCCCGACCTAAAAAAGCTTAAAAAAGAAGGTATGATAACGAACGCCTGCTTAATCTATTCGATGTGGAAAGGCTATATCGATAAAGAAGAAAAACTATCAAAAATGCTCGATGAAGTACATAAATTAGGAATAGATTTATATGAGTTACACACCTCCGGTCACGCCGATTCCGATGCCATGAAAGTCATGAACACAAAACTACGTCCACAGAAAACTATAATTATTCACACCGAAAGTAATCAAAAAACAGTGTCAGTTTTTGACAATGTGCAAAACATAGTTGATGGCGAAATAATTTATATATAGACAATATAGAATCATAGTGATTTTACCTAAAAATTCACACGCTTAATAATGTGAATTTTTCTTTTGTGTAGTTTTAACATTGTCGTCAACGATACTCTTTTTATATGGCTTTCGTTCGTCAGTAAGATACAAAAGATAATCGATACTCGTTCCATAAAATAAAGCTAACTTTTTGAGGATAACGACAGGAATATTAATCTTTTCTAGTTCATATTTACTATAGTTACTTTGATCCACGTTCAACATTTTAGCAATATCTTTCTGATATAAGTCTTTATCTTCGCGTAATTCCTTTAATCTATTCATTTATATCACCAGATTTATTAAACCATAGGTAAATATTAACTATTGACATATAGGTATATTTTACCTATAATTAACAATAGAAGGAGTGTAACAAATGAATTCAAAGACGAAGAAAACGATATGTTTGCTTATAGGTATAGCGTCTATACTAACAGTAGTAAGTGCAGTATCGTATGCATACTTTACTGCTAGTGGTGAAGTAAGAAAAATGGAAGCGACTATCAGCACAGGAACTACGAGTGCTAGATTTGCCGATAATGATGCAGGTATAACAGGAGAACTAAAGTTCGGAGAATCTATTACAAAGAGATTTACTATACAGAATACTGGTACAACCGAAGCAAGAGTAAAGATGTATTGGAAAGACTTAGTAAATACATATATCTTAGGAAGTCTAACATATACATTATTTCAAGCAGAAAGTAATGAAGGACCATATACCGAAGTAGTAAGTAAAACTAATGTACCAAGATATGAGGGAATTTTAGCTAATTCCTTATCGATACCAGTAGATAAAACATATTATTATGAACTAGTAATAACATTAAATTATTTAGAAGATGTAAACCAAGACCCAGACTTAAGTGCGAAGTTTAGTTCGACATTTAGATTAGAGGATATAAATGTAAAAACTCCGGCAATTGTAGAAAGCATATTAGCATCTTCAAAAGGATTGTTAAATGATTTTTCTGACACAGCACCAAAACCCTTAGAATACCAAGATGATAATTTTAGTGGAGCTCAAGACAATTATGATATGACTAGTTATAAAACAAATTATATAACATATGCAAATAGTTATACATTCGATACAAGCACAGGACTATATACACTTACAAATCCTCAAGTGTGTCAATACCAAAGTTGTTATACAACTTTGAGAGAGAAGTACATAGTAACTACATATGGATATACATCAAATTCATTACAACCATCAAGTAATCTAAACGAAATAATTAAAGTAGGAGCAGAAACAACTGCAACAAAAATGCCATATATAAAATCATCAAAAACAGTAACAAGTTATGACTATAGTAAAGATGGCATATACGAAATGGAAGATG
>CAZLNI010000009.1:0-18299 GCA_964560995.1 uncultured Muribaculaceae bacterium | reverse complement strand
CTAATATGATTTTGCCGAACTCCAATGTTAAAGATGGACAAATCTATGCCTATAGCGGATTAAATGCTTATTGTAATGGTGGCAATTGTCTAAATCACAATTTAAAGTTAAACGTATCGAATATCTACTTCGAAGACGATATGAATCTAAGAGTTTCTGCCATCGTCGATGCGAACAATTACAAAAATCTTTTAGGTTTACAAAACTATGATTACTTGGCAAATACAGCCTTCATAAGCCAAAATGATTATGACAAAATGTTTAACAAAGGAAGCTACCAAATAAGCGTTTTCTTAAGCGACTTAAAACATGACAGAGAAACTCTAGATAAACTAGAAAGCATGGGTTACAGTTACTATTATATGAGAGACAATCTCGTCAATATGGACGAGCAAATCACAGGTATAATAAAGATTATTCGCAATGTAGTGTTTATAGGTGCGACAGTTGCGTTATTCTTCATATGTTATTTCATAATCAAAATCATCTTAAAGTCTCGCAACGTATATTTTTCTACAATTCGAATCTTGGGTTCGACTAAGAAAATAGCCAGGCATTTATTAAATATAGAATTGTTTATAGATATAACAGTCGCATTTTTGTGTTTCATCATATTGATTCTTTTAACACAAAGTGGTCTTATCAACTGGCAGTATATAAACGACTTAGTGACTTATTTTACGATAAGAGATTACATCATCGTCTACGTCATATTAGCCATAATGAGTTTGCTGATATCGAATAGATATGCGCATAAGCTATTTAAAAATTCTGTAATGAATACATATAGAGAGGAAGTGTAATAGTGATCGATTTAAAAAACGTCAACAAATACTTCTTTCGCCATAAGAAAAATGAAATTCATGTCATCAACGATACGTCTTTAAGTATAGGGGATACAGGGTTAGTGGCACTTTTAGGGCCATCTGGTTCTGGGAAAACGACTTTGCTAAATGCTATCGGTGGGCTAGACAAGATAAATAGTGGCGAAATATACATAAATGGCGAAAAGATGCCAAAAATCGGCAGTTTACGCAAAGACAAGGTAAGAGTATTAAATATCGGATATATATTCCAAGATTACAATTTATTAGATACTCTAAGCGTATTCGACAACGTAGCTATTTCGTTAAAGATGATCGGAATCAAGAACAAAACTGAAATCAAGCAAAGAGTCGATTATATATTGGAATTGGTCGGCATGTATCGTTATCGAAACAAACTCGCTGGCAATCTTTCCGGTGGGCAAAGACAACGAGTAGGTATAGCACGCGCCATCGTTAAGAATCCTCAAATCATCATAGCTGACGAACCAACGGGAAATTTGGATTCAAAAAATACCATCGAGATTATGAACATCATAAAGACTATCTCGCAGGACAAGTTAGTTATCTTAGTGACTCACGAAAAAGACTTAGCTCATTTCTACGCTTCTAGGATAATTAACTTAGTGGACGGTAAAGTTGTAGACGACTTCGATAACGAACACGAGAACGAACTAGATTATAAAATAGATAATAAAATTTATCTCAAAGATTTTAAGAATATCGACAACATGAAGAAAAATGCGAACGAGGTCACTATTTATAAAGATAAAGAAGAAAAAGTAGAACTCGACATCGTCGTTAAAAATGGCAATATTTATATTAAAAGTCGAACAGGTGAAAAAATCGAAGTCGTAAATGAAGATAATGGTATCGAGTTCATAGATGATCATTATACAACGATAAAGAAAGACGACTTCGGGAGTAAGAAGTATGATTTTAGTAAGCTAGATAATTCTAGACAAAGAATTAAATACTCCTCTATCTATAATTTCTTAACGATGATTAAAACGGGATTTAAAAAAGTAGCGAATTATACTTTCATGAAAAAGGTATTGCTTTTAGGATTCTTCTTTTCGGCGATGTTTATCATCTATTCACTCAGCACCATTTTTGGAGCGATTACAATTAAAGATGAAAACTTCCTAGATGCACACAAAGAATATATCGCTATCGAAAACACCGAGAACAATATAGAAGACTATATAAAAATCAAAAATATGAAAGGTGTAAGATTTGTAATACCAGGCGATTCAAAGACCACACTTACTCTAATTAATCCAAAGATATGGCAGTTAGTCGATTTGAGATATCCATTAAGCGGTTCTATCGCGGGAAGTAAGCTTATAAATCGAGACGAACTATTATATGGAGAACTGCCAAATGCTAAAAATGAAATAGTTATAGACAAAAGAATAATCGATATCGCTAAACATGCTGACGCGACTATCGAATGGCTAGATGTCCATGATTACGAAGATTATATCGGTTTAGAAGGATTAATAGGAGACTTATCTTATAAGATAGTCGGTATAAGCGACAGCGGTAATCCATGCTTATATTTCGAAGAAAGCGAATTATTGCATATACTTTCAATCGATACAAATAATGATTACATATATGACCAAGTGGGTAGCATGGGTTCGGGGAAGGTACAAAACTACGATTTTGTAAAGGATAAGATATCTTTAAAGGAAGGAAGATTACCTTTAAACGATTACGAAGTAATCATAAATTACGATAATAAATACAATACATCTCTTGGCGACTTGTTAGATTATAAAGTGAACAACCATAAGCTCAAGGTAGTTGGTTTTTATACAACAAATTTAGACTTTAACGAATATGTCGTCTCTTCATCAACTTGGGAATATGCGACTGTTTTATCGAAGACTAATCTCCTCCTCATTGCCGATCAAAAAGATGAAATGATTGAATATTTAAAAGAAAGCGGTTTCAATGCCATAGATAATTACGATGTATTGAAAAAGCGTTATATAAAGACGGTAAAGGATAACATTATCGAATCACTCATTTTATCGGGAATACTGTTGTTCATATCTTTTGTAGAAATATTCTTGATGATTAGGGCATCTTTCTTGTCACGCATAAAAGAGGTCGGAATATATAGAGCTATAGGCGTTAAAAAGACAGATATATATAAGATGTTTTTAGGGGAGATACTCGTCATTACGACTATAGCAGGCTTGCCAGGAGCAGTGCTCATGTCTTCCATTTTAAGAGAAGTTACCAAAATTCCGATGCTAGGTAGTTCTTATATAATAAATGTTGGAGTAATCGGAGTAGGGATATGCCTCATATACATTTTAAACATCTTTATCGGTCTGTTACCTATTAGATCAACGATAAAGAAGACTCCTGCCGAAATATTATCGCGTACCGACGTAGATTAAAAAGAAGCGAGACTTCTTTTTTTCTTTTGGTAGCATATATTTAACTGTGATAGTATGAAAAAAGTAATAGTTTTTTTAGCAGTTTTATTTTTATCAATATTAAGTGTTGATGCCTACGAAGCAGTAACTGTGATGGATGCCGACAGTGGAAGAGTCCTCTTTTCCGAAAATGGCAATACGAAAAGGCGCATCGCGTCGACGACGAAAGTGATGACAACTTTAGTAGCTCTCAACTATGCCGAATTAGATAAAGTAGTTACAACGGGCGATGAGATACTGAAAGCTTACGGCAGTTCGATATATTTAAAGCCACAAGAAAAGATGAGCATTAGAGATTTACTTTACGGTTTGATGCTTAGAAGTGGAAACGATGCCGCCCTAACCATTGCCGTTAATACGGCAAAAAGCGAAGAAGGTTTCGTGAAATTGATGAACGACATGAGTCTCATGATTGGCATGCACGATACGAAGTTTTCTAATCCTCACGGACTCGACGATACGGAAAATATAAGTACGACTTACGATTTATGCTTGCTCATGAGAGAAGCCATGGAAAACGAAGAATTTAGAAAGATAACTAGCACTAAAAAATACAGCGTCAAATCCAATTTTGGCAGTTATGAGTGGTATAACAAAAATAGGCTTTTAACCGACTACAAATATGCGACAGGAGGAAAAATCGGGTATACCGCAAAAGCGAGGCATACTTTTGTTTCGAGTGCTACGAAGGACGATAAAAATCTCGTCATCGCCACCTTCGTCGACGCGGACAGATTCAATACACATGAGAAGCTGTATGAAAAGTATTTTTCCATGTATGACAAATATACGCTAGTCGATAAAGATAATCTGGAGGTCAATTATAAACCAGGGTATAAGGTGTTCGCATCGTCTTCTTTTTCTATGCTTTTAACGAAAGATGAACTCAAACGCGTGAAAAGAGATATAGAATTCTATGACGATGCTATAGTCGATGAAGGGGCTACAGTAATCGGGTCGATGACTATTTCTTTGGATGGCAAAGTCTATCAAAAGCAAAATATTTACGCCGAAAAAATCGCCAAACCTAAAACGTTTTGGGATAAAATAAAGGAGTTTTTGGGATGGTAAGTTTGGTATGGGGTTCTCTTCTTTTAATAGGTATATTGTATAGTTTTGTAAGTGGCAATATTTCTCTAGTCAACGACGAGGTTTTAAAAAGCTCCGCCCAAGCTCTTGAGATGTTTTTGACGATGCTGCCCGTCATCGTCCTCTGGATGGGGCTAATGCAAATCGCCAGTGACAGCGGGTTGTTGGCTAAAATATCTTATAAATTTTCATTTATTCTCAAGAGATTGTTCCCGACGATTCCCGAAGGACACGAATCTTTAGGGCTCATCGCTTCTAATATCATCATAAACATGGTCGGATTAGGTGGAGCGGCAACGCCTTTTGGACTTAAAGCGATGGAAAAGCTGCAAGAACTGAATCCTAAAAAGGACACGGCGACTCCTGCGATGATAACGTTCCTCGTGTTAAACACTTCTGGCGTAACACTCATCCCGACTTCGATAATAAGTCTTCGTGCTATGTATGGAAGTAGCAACCCGAGCGAGATTATCGCTCCCGCGCTTTTAGCAACTCTGTGTTCTACGGTGGCTGGGCTAACCGTCGATTATTTAATTAGGAGGAGGCAGAAATGACTACAGTATCGCTCATACTGATACCTCTCATGGTAGGGGGCATCATAATCTATGGTTTTATTAAGAAAGTCGACATATATTCGTCTTTCGTCAAAGGCGCTAAAGATGGAATAGAAAGTGCGATAGGAATATTCCCATTTACGGTGGCGATGGTATTTGCCGTAAACATCTTCTTACACAGCGGATTTTTAGATGCAATATTCGGCAGACTTTCTAACATTTTAGGTCCTAAAATACCGACTTCTATTTTCCCAATGGCATTACTTAGACCGATTAGCGGTTCGGCAAGCCAAGTTATCATGACCGATATCTTTCAAAATTTTGGTCCAGATTCTTTCATAGGTCGACTTGCATCTGTCTTACAGGGAAGTACCGATACGACCTTCTACGTAGTCACTTTATATTTTGGGAGCATCGGAATTAAAAAGATTAGGTACGCACTTAAAGCCGGTTTAAGTGCAGACCTCGTCGGAATCTTAGCTAGTGCTATTATCGTCTATTACTTTTTTGGTTTATGATACGAAAATGTTAAATTTGAGATACTAAAAAGATAAAATCGCACAAAAATTGTGCAAAAAAGTACGAAACTCTTTGAGATTCGCATTTTTTGTTGGTTAAAACGGCATTTTTTGTCGTTTGCTAAAGAACTAGTTACTTTGTTATAGTGGCTTTGGAAAGGAGGAAAACTATGAACCAACTGATATTGGTCGGCAGGTTAACGAAAGATCCGACTTTAAGAAAGCAAGAAGGAAAAAGTAGCTGTTATATCACGGTAGCTGTCAAAAGGCAGTTTAAAAACTCCGATGGCATATATGAAAGCGACTTCATTTCTTGTACAGTTTGGAATGTAATCGCCGAAAAAGTATGCGAATATTGCAAGAAAGGAGATGTGATTTCGGTTAAGGCGAGAATACAAAACAACAACTATGTCGATAAGGATGATAATAAGGTATATTCCTATGAAATCATCGCCGACCAAGTTTCATTTATGGCATCTCAAAAAGACCATGACGAAGAAACTATAACGGATACAGTTGCTAGTGAAGAAATCATAAAGGACGAATAAATTCGAATAGACGTCATAGATTTAAATAGGTGATCAAATTTATGCGAAGAATTTTTGAGTGGATAGGCGGTTTTGCCATAGTTGCATTTAGTTTTTATTTTACGGACAGAGTTAGTCTTTTAGTGGCTGAGAAGAGCGATTTGATGCAAGAGATTAAAGCTGTCAGCAGCGAATATGAACAAAGACCCGTAAATGCAATTATAGATGAAGAAAAGAATACTATTATACCCGGTCAATTTGGACGAACAGTCAACAGTCAAGAAAGTTATCTTTCGATGCACGATTTTGGAACTTTTAACGAAAATTATCTCGTATATGATTATATTAAACCAGAGTCTTCCTTAGAGGACAATAAAGATAAATATATCACGAGCGGCAATAATCACAATAGATTAGTCAGTTTCATCGTCGACGATAACGAAGAAATCGCGGACAAATTGACGTCATTATCATTACCTTTTAATAAAACCACTGATACGTTCACAGAACTTACAGAAAATGTCGAACTCATCAATACAGCTTCGACAAAAGACAAATTCAATTCTTTAAACAATAAACTCAAAGATAAAAGCAAATTGTGTCTTGTTGGACGCAGTGACGAAGCTCTATGTAAAAAAAATAAATATTATCTCATAGATCCGAAACTCAAACTTACTAGCACGAATCTAATCGAAATCAAAAATGCTTTAGATCCCGGAGCCATCATCCTTTTTACTCCGACGGCTAAAGCAGAAAATTTAAATGTGATTTTAAATGAACTCGAATATAAAGACTTAAAAGTAGTTCACGTTTCACAATTAATCGACGAAAAGGGAAGGTCACGTTAGACTTTCTCTTTATTTTGTGTTATAATCGTCTTATCTATTTTAACTTAAATAAAATTTTGTTTTAGAAAGGAAAGTGTTTTATATGAGTAAAATTAAGATAATGGCTTTAGGCGGTCTAAATGAAAATGGTAAGAATACTTATTGTATAGAGGTAGATGGGTCTATTTTTATATTCGATGTCGGCATCAAATTCGTAAGCGAAGAGATGTACGGAATCGACTATATCATACCAGATTACGACTATCTAGTTAAAAATAAAAAGAGGATTCGTGGCATCTTTTTAACCCACGCCCATCCCGAAAATGTCGATGGAATATTCGATTTAGTAAAAGTTCTTCCCAATGTAAAAATATTCGCAACGAAGTATACTATTGAATATTTGAAGTTAAACGGTTTCGATGCCTCTAAAATCGTCGAGATTACTGCGCATCATAAAATAAATTTCGGAGCAGTGAGCGTTTTCCCAATAAACATCAACCACTCCGTACCAGATGCCGTCATGTATGTCGTGAATACGAAAGATGGTGCGATAGTTTATACAGGAGATTTCTTAATCGATCCATCGATGACGGGAAGTTACAGCATGGATTTAGGGAAAATTGCCTATGTCGGCAAGCTCGGCGTCCTATGTTTGATGAGCGAATCTCCGTTTTCAGAACGCGTAGGACACACGAGTCCAAATCATAAATTTGAGAAGTTCTTTAAAGATATCGTAAATAAAGCTCCTGGAAGATTGATAATCTCACTGTTCGAAGACCACCTTTATACGATTCAAGAGATATTTAATTCGCTTGAAAACACACATAGAAAAGTAGTGATAATGGGTCACAAGTTGCAAGCACTCATCAACAAAGCAGTGGAGAATAAATACTTGAGTATAAAAGAGGGGACGATCGGAGCTCTAGATGACTTAAATGATGCGAAAACGGTCGTTTTAGTGAGCGACGACAAGAGAAATCAGTACCACAACATAAGAAAGATAGTAGACGGATACGATAAATTTATAACGTTAAAGGAAAAAGATACTATTTTATTCGCAGAGCCAACATACGATTATAACGAAAAAAGGTTAGTCGATTTACAAAACGAATTGGCACTTATGAATATCGAATCTTTTGCGATTCCAAAAGACAGAAACATCTTGCATCACGCGAGTACCGAAGACTTGATGATGATGATCGACTTGTTAAAGCCGAAATACGTCATGCCTGTCGAGGGAGAATATAGATACATGGTCGGCAATGCAAATTTGGCATCAAACCTCGGCATCCCTAACGAAAACATCATCTTAAAACAAAATGGAGAAGTAGTAACTTTCGAAAATGGCGTTTTACAAGATAAGACAGAAGTAATTAAAATAAACGAAACGTTGATAGACGGTTCGATAGGAGAAGACGTCGGGGAACTCGTCATAAAGGATAGAGAAGTCCTAGGCGAAAATGGCATAGTATTAGTAAGTGCCAGTCTTTCTAAGAAAACGAAAGAATTACTTGTCGGACCAGAAGTGACGACGCGCGGATTCATCTACGTCAAAGATTCTAGCGAAATGATCAAAGAGATAAAAAAGATAAGCGAAGAAATTATAAGCAAAAATACGACGAGCGATTACGTAGATTACAACAACATCAAAACCGAAATAAGGGAACACTTAGGCAAATATTTTTACAGTGAAACGGAATCTAAACCTATGATAATCGCCGTTATTCAAGAAATTTAGGAGGCTTTATGAAAGATTTAAAAATGGAAGATATCGTACTTTATACAAAACAGTATGGATATGTATTTCAAGGCAGTGAAATTTATGGAGGATTATCTAACTCTTGGGATTACGGACCTTTGGGTAGAGAATTAAAAGAAAACATCAAACGCGCTTGGCACCAAAAATTCATCCAAGAAAACATATATAATGTCGGTTTGGACTCAGCTATTCTTATGAACCCAAGTGTCTGGGTAGCTAGTGGACACGTCGCCAACTTTGCCGACCCTCTAATCGACTGCAAGAAGTGTAAAAGTCGTCATAGAGCTGACAAACTCATCGAAGATTTTACAAAGGGAAGCGAGACGGGTGATGGCTGGTCTAACCAAGAATTAGAAGAGTATATCAAAGAAAACGGAATCAAATGTCCTACTTGTGGTTCAACTGACTTTACGCCCATACGTAGATTCAATCTACTATTCGAAACACATATCGGTGTAACTGAAGACACTAAGAGTACCGTATATCTCCGTGGAGAGACAGCACAGGGAATATTCGTCAACTTCAACAACGTCCAAAGAGCGATGAGGTTGAAAGTCCCTTTCGGTATCGGCCAAATAGGTAAATCATTTAGAAACGAGATTACACCTGGTAACTTCATCTTTAGAGTTAGAGAATTCGAACAGATGGAACTGGAGTTTTTCTGTAAGCCTGGTACCGACTTAGAGTGGTTCGGCTTTTATAAAAATACTTGTCTCGACTTCTTAAAGACACTTGGTATCAAAAAAGAGAACTTGCGTTATAGAGACCACAAACAAGAAGAACTTTCATTTTACAGTAAAGCAACCACAGATATAGAGTATAAATACCCAATGGGCTGGGGTGAACTTTGGGGAATTGCCGATCGAACTGATTACGATTTAGGTGTCCACATGGAGCACTCGGGTGTCGACTTACGTTATTTAGACCCAGAAACTAACGAAAAATACTTGCCTTACGTCATAGAGCCTTCCGTCGGACTCGATAGGTTGTTCTTAGCCGTCCTATGTGACGCCTATGAAAAAGAGATTCTAGCCGATGGTGAAGAGAGAGAAGTACTTCATCTCCTGCCTGCTTTAGCGCCTTATAAAGTGACTATCTTGCCACTCATCAAAAAAGTTCATGCCGAAAAAGCTAAAGAGATTTACAGCATATTATGTAGTGAATTCCCAGTAGCTTACGATGAGACGGGAAGTATCGGCAAACGTTATAGAAGAAGCGACGCCGTCGGTACACCTTTCGCTATTACAGTCGACGACGAGACGTTAGAAAACGATACTGTCACACTTCGCGATAGAGATACGATGGAACAGATTACGATACATATCACTAGACTCAAAGACTACATTGAAGAGAAAATCAAGTTATAATTTTAAAACACATAATCTAAAATCGGTTATGTGTTTTTTGATTTGGTATCATTCTTACCTTTATGGTTGCCTGTAAAGAAATTATAGTTTTTTATGAAAGTGTATAAGTCATCTTTAGATATATCTAAAGCATTGACTAAATTTTGCAATGTTTCTAGACTTATTCCACTCGAATTGTTATCTATTCTTTGTATTTGTCTAACACTCATATCTAGTATTTCTGCGAGTTGTTCTTGGGTATAACCCCTCAATTTACGATATTTTTTAATCATAAGCGTAACCTCAATATGTTAATTATGTCATAGAGGTTATCCTTTTCACACGTCATCACATGTCGTTTTAGTATGGATTTATAAATGATATTATAGACATAGTTAATAGAATAGGCGGGAGAATATTATATGAATTCAAAGACGAAGAAGACGATATGTTTACTTATAGGTATAGCGTCTATACTAACAATAGTAAGTGCAGTATCATATGCATACTTTACTGCTAGTGGTGAAGTAAGAAAAATGGAAGCCACTATCAGCACAGGAACTACGAGTGCTAGATTTGCTGACAACGACATGGGGTTAACAGGAGAACTAAAGTTCGGAGAATCAATAACAAAGAAGTTTACTATAGAAAATACGGGAACAACAGAAGCAAGAGTAAAGATGTATTGGAAAGACTTAGTAAATACATATATTCTAGGAAGTCTAACCTATACATTATTACAAGCTGAAACAGAAGCTGGACCATATACAGAAGTAGTAGGTACAACAAATGTCCCTAAGAGCAGTACTAAAACTATAGAACTGTTAGCAAGTTCATTAACAATACCAGTAGGGAAGACATACTATTATAACCTAGTAATAACTCTAAATAATTTACCAGATGTCAATCAAAATGCGGATTTGAAGGCCAAATTTTCATCTTCATTTGATTTAAAAGATGAATCAGAAGAAGGCTTTTTAATGGCTGTTTCTAGTAATCAATCTAATAAACTATGGGCACATAAGGACACTATTACTAAAATAGTGTTTGAAGATGCCTTATCTCCTAAGTCTAATGCCAGCTATACATATGACTTATCAAGCGAAGGAAATCAAAGTATAATGAGTTATCTAGTACCGAGTGAAGATGATACGACAAAATATACAGCGTATATACAAGCAAATGGAAAAGTTAAGGCTAATCCGAATAGTTCAAACCTATTTTATAACTTTACAAACTTAACAAGCACAGAAAACCTAGATAAACTCGATACAAGCAATGTTACAAACATGAGCAATATGTTTAATAACTGTAGCAGTTTATCAAATTTAGATGTAAGTAACTTTGATACTAGTAATGTTACGGATATAAGTGGTATGTTTTATAACTGTAGCAGTTTGACAACCCTAGATGTAAGTAACTTTGATACGAGTAATGTTACGGACATGGCTTATATGTTTAATAACTGTAGTAGTTTAACAATCTTAGATGTAAGTAACTTTGATACTAGTAATGTTAAGAACATGTGCTGGATGTTTAATAACTGTAACAGTTTAACAACTTTAGATTTAAGCAGCTCTGATACGAGTAATGTCACAAACATGGGCTGGATGTTTAATGATTGTAGAAGTTTAACAATCTTAGATGTAAGTAACTTTGATACTGGTAATGTAACCAGCATGCACGCTATGTTTAATAACTGTAGCAGTTTAGCAACCTTAGATGTAAGCAGCTTTGATACGAGTAATGTCACAAAGATGGGCTGGATGTTTAATTACTGTAACAGTTTAACAACTTTAGATGTAAGCAGCTTTGATACGAGTAATGTTACGGACATGCACAATATGTTTAATAGCTGTTACAGCTTAACAATCTTAGATGTAAGTAACTTTGATACTGGTAATGTAACCGACATGGGCGGTATGTTTTTAAGCTGTAAAGGCTTAACAATAACTATAACTATAAGAGGAATTAAATGTACAAACTATACTAATATGTTTAATGGTGCTGCAAGAAATTCGGGTGCTAAAATTACAGTAAACTACACATCTGACGCATCTAGTTTGGTAGACAATATGATCGCGACGAAATCATCTAATTCAAATGTCGTAAAAGGCACAGTCGTTTAAACTTTAGCAATATTATTATTATAATATTATTTGTTAACTTGGCATCTTATTTAAGTATTATTAAAGTCCGCTAGGTCAATCAATAGATTGACTTTTTCTTATGCCAAGTCGAGTGTATATGTCTTGCAAAGAATACTCTTAGAATAGTATAATAAAAGAAGTAAGGAGTAGAGTTATATGAAAGGTAAATTGATAGTCATAGAAGGAAACGATTGCAGCGGAAAGGAGACTCAAGCGAAGTTACTCATCGAGAAATTAAACAATGCTGGTTATGAGACGTTTACGATGGCATTTCCTAGATACGATACACCTACTGGTAAGATTGTCGGAGGTCCACTATTAGGTAAACCTCAAATAGGTGAGTCTTTCTTTGAAGACCCTGCACAAGTACCACCAAAGGTGGCAGGACTCTATTATTCGGCTGATAGACTTTACCATACTCCCGAAATAAAGAGAAATCTAGAAGAGGGTAAAATCGTCATCTTAGATAGATATACTACTTCGAATATGGGGCATCAGGGCGGTAAGATGAGTACAAAAGAGGAACGAAAAGAGATTTTTGAGTTTTATGATAAGCTCGAATTCGATATGCTTGGGCTTGTACGCCCAGATGGCGTCATATTACTGCACATGCCTTTCGAAAACGCAAAAGAACTCATGAGTAAAAGAGATGAGAAAAAAGACAGAGTAGAAGAAGATAACGAATATTTAAAGCATGCTGAAAGAGCATATTTAGAGATGAAAGATTTATATGGATTTAACTATGTTCCATGTGTAAAAGATGGCAAGATAAGAAGCATCGAAGATATAAACGAAGAAGTGTATAAAATAGCAAAGGAGATTATCGATGGCAAATAAACTAGTAAAAGGAATTTTGGGCATATTTAGTGGAATAACGGGAAGTATCTTTGGCAAGTATGCCTTGATATTTTTGATATCCTTAATGCCTATTTTAGAATTAAGAGGTGGATTGATCGCGGCTTCTTTATTAGACATCGCACCATTACCCGCGTTTTTGGTATGCATGGCTGCGAATATATTGGTAATTCCCTTTGTATTGTTTTTGATTGAAGCGGTGCTAAATTTACTTTCACGCATCAAAAAATTAGGTGAACTAATCGAGAGATTTAAAAAGAAAGTTTTGAAGAAAAAGAAGACGATAGAAAAGTATGGGTACTTGGGAATAATGCTCTTCGTCGCGATACCACTACCAGGAAGTGGCGCATGGACGGGATGTTTTCTCGCGGTACTTTTAGGTCTAGATAAGAAGAAAAGTTTCTTAGCGGCACTTTTAGGTGTCTTCATCGCAGGTATAATCATGATGATATTTTCTTATGGAATTTTGAAAGGAATAGTCGGTTAAGATGGAAATAAAACAAAACTTAGATAAAACGATATTTAGAGAGTACGATATACGTGGGGAGTATCCTACACAGATCGATGCCTCTACTGCCTACACTATAGGATTAACTTACGGGACAAAAATAAGGAGTCTCGGCAAAACTTGCTGTGTCGTCGGACACGATAACAGGTTGAGTGCCGAAGAACTCACAAATGCACTTATAGAGGGAATACTCGAGACGGGTATAGACATAAAATATTTAAATTTATGTACGACACCGATGTATTATTTCGCTTGCCTCTATTTAAAAATAGATACTGGTATCATGGTTACAGCAAGTCATAATCCTGTTAAAGACAACGGCTTTAAGATTGCGTTAACTAACTATGATAACGCTTGTGGACCCGCTATTAAAGAGCTTTACGAAATCGCTTGTAAAAAAGAATTTGTAAGTGGCAAGGGTACTTTAGAAGAAGTCGATTTAAAAAAGGAGTACGTTAAGCGCATGATTGACGGAATCGAACTTCCTAAAAAAATTAGAGTAGTCGTCGACCCAGCCAACGCTTCGCCTTCGATAATAGTCCACGACATATTCGACAAATTAAATGCCGAAGTAATTTATATAAACGACGTCTCAGATGGCAGATTCCCTAATCACCATCCAGACCCAAGTATTGAAGAGAACATGAGCCAATTAAAAAAAGCTGTCCTAGATAATAAAGCCGATTTAGGTATTGGGTTAGATGGCGACGCCGACAGAGTAGGTATCATCGATGAAAAGGGCAACTTTGTGGCTGCCGATACGCTCATGGCGATAATTTGGAACGACCTCATGGCAAAAGTTTCGAATAAAACGGCTCTTTACGACGTCAAGTGTTCTAAACAGTTACCCGATGAAATAGTTAAGTTAGGCGGTATTCCTTTCATTTATAGAACGGGCAATTCATATTTAAAAAATAAGATTAAAGAAATGGATTTAGCGTTTGGGGGAGAGCTATCAGGGCACCTCTTCTTTAGAGATAGATGGGACGGTTTCGACGATGGAATATACGCGGGGCTTAGACTCATGGAAATACTTTCAAAAGGCGATAAGCATTTCAGTGAACTATATGCCGATTTTAATAAGTATTACAGCACTCCCGAAATCAAAGTCGCTGTTCAAGAAGAGAAGAAATTTAAAATCGTAGAGGAAGTTTTAGAACATTGCCAAAAATTAGGTCTAGACGTCGTCACGGTCGATGGCGTGCGGGTGGAATATGCCGACGGTTGGGCTTTAGTGAGAGCAAGCAATACAGGTCCCAATTTGACGTTACGCTTTGAAGCGAGCAGTGAAGAAAGATTAGAAAAGATTAAGGAAGAATTCATAACGTTAGTAGACGAATTAAAAGGATAGCGGATATGTTATTCTTTTTTTGGTGGTACGTTAATAAAATTAAATAGGTGATATGCTGATGAATTCGGTTCAAGAATACAAATTAAAAATGAAGAAAAAGAGGAATCTATTGACAGATAAGAAGGAACTATCGACGCCGACAAAAAAATATGTCGATATGCTAATAACGAGAATACTCATTGCGATTATCATATTTTTTGTCTGTGTCATTGCCAGCAATACTACTAAATGGGGAGCTGAGTTTTTAAAAGAAAAAGTGCTCAAAGAGAACATGTCGTTTACAGCTATAGCAAACGTCTACAATAAATACTTTGGCAACATACTACCTTTCGAAGATATCGTGAAGGACGATCAAACGGTATTCTCAGAAAAGTTAACATATGAACATATCGAGAACTTTAAAGATGGATATAAATTGGAAGTTAAAAAGAATTATTTAGTGCCTGTCGTGGCTTCTGGAATAGTAGTTTATAGTGGAGAGAAAGAAGGATACGGGAATACGATCATCGTGCAAGGCATCGATGAAGTGGATTACTGGTATTCGAACGTCACGAACAGCCCCGTGTCTCTATATGATTACGTGAGTGAGGGCAACTACTTAGGAACAGCGGATGGCGACTACATCTATTTGACCTTTAAAAAGGGAAGTGACTACTTAGAATACGATGAAGTCATCAAATAGAATATTCAAACTACATCCTCTTACCTTAATCATACTTTTAATAAGTCTTTTGACAGGTTATTTCAAATATATCTTGATGATATTCATAATAGTTCTAATACACGAGAGTGGTCATTTCTTTTTTGCTAAAATATTTAAAAGAAGGATAGTTTCTGTAAGCTTACTGCCGTTCGGGGGACTCACCAAAATCGATGCCAAGATAAGCGAAGATATTTGGGAAGATTTACTCATAGCAGTTGGAGGTATTTTTTTTCAGTCACTATTCGGATTCATCTTAATTTTTCTTTACAATAAAGGGGGGATAGAGTGGGAGTGGTTTAAATTCTTGAGTACATACAACGTATTTATCATCACTTTTAACCTCTTGCCCATCTGCCCATTAGATGGTTATAAAATGTTGAGACTATTCTCAGAAATAGTGATGTCTTATAAATTGGCGTTCGCATTAACCTCCCTTTTTAGCATTGCTACTCTCATTACGATGGGTGTCTGTTTTTATAAGGTTTGTATGGATAATATATTCGTCATGTTATTTTTAGTGGCGATGATTATGAGTGAGATTAGGACCCATAAGTATGCCTGTTTAAAGTTTTATTTAGAACGGATGAATTACGATTTTCACTTCGCCCGCGCGGACGTCCCTAAAATCGAAGCGATGTATAAAAACCGCGTAAATTACATCGATAAAGTACACGAAAAAAAGGTTTTACGAAAACGTTTTACATCAAAAGATGAATAAGTCTTTATTTTTTAAAAGATTTAAATTATAATGATTATAGGTGAATAGGATGAAGAAAAGAATTATAAGTGCTTTTATCATGGCGATTATATGTATTCCTCTTCTAATCGTGGGTGGTATACCCTTACGCATCGGAATAGGTATAATCGGAATTCTTGCATATAAAGAGATTATCGATTTAAAAGGGGTAGATAAATATCCCAAGTTAGTCGTAATAGCGGAGCTTGTCGTTTTATTGATGCTCGTCTTCTCGAATAGAGAATTGACTTATGATACGATAGGTCTCGATTACCGTTACATCGCGGTAACATTTCTAATCGGTTTACTTCCAGCGGTGTTGTGCTTCAAAAGTGGCAAGTATTCTACTAAAGAGGCTTTTCAATTAGTGGCGATGGTGTCGTTTATAGGTATCGTTTTAAACCTCATTACTAATATCGCTATATACGATAAAAAATATTTCTTTTTGATACTAATCGTAACTATACTTACTGATACGTTCGCTTACTTTACGGGCATGATGATCGGTAAACATAAAGGTATAACAAAGATAAGCCCAAATAAGAGTTTGGAAGGGTACATAGGTGGCATAGTGATGTCGACTATTCTTTCCTCTCTATATTACATGACCTTTATAGGACAGTCAGCGCTTTGGAGTGTAATACCAGTAATCTTAATATTATCTATCACTTGTGAACTAGGGGACCTCTTCTACAGTGCCATCAAGAGGGAACACGACATCAAAGATTTTTCGAACCTCATCCCAGGGCACGGAGGAGTCTTAGATAGAATAGATAGTTTGACGTTTGTCACAATGACCTTCATCTTATTGAAGTCTTTCATATAGAAAAGGAGATAAAAGTATGTTAGCATTGATATTATTGATAGTTATCTTAGGGATATTAATATTTGTTCACGAGTTAGGACATTATTTAACTGCGAAGAATAGAGGAGCTTATGTCTACGAATTTGCGTTAGGTATGGGTCCTAAAATATGGAGTTTTAAGAGAAAAAAAGAAACAGGCGACCCGACAGAATATAGCCTACGACTATTTCCCATCGGTGGTTTCTGTGCTATCGCAGGAGAAGTCGACGAAAACGATGGGTCAGATGTCAAATTAAAAAAATCTGATTACATGTGCAATAAGAAGATTTGGGAGAGATGCCTAATCCTAATTGCAGGTGTGACGATGAACTTCCTTACAGGAATATTGCTTCTCTTCATTTCGGGTCTCATCTGGGGTTCTATAGAGCAGAAGACTATCATAGGTACTGCACCAGAAGGTTATCCTATATATGAAGCAGGAATAAGAGTAGGAGACCAAGTATTATCTATTGACGGCCGCAAAGTTAAAACTTGGGACGATATAACATTAGTTTTAAATTTAAAACATAAATCTGATGAATATGTTTTCACGGTAAAAAAAGAAGACGGTTCAATTAAGAATTATATAGTCGTACCGAAAGTAGTTAAATCTGAAGATGGCACTGAAGGAAAAGTATTCGGTATCGGGCAAGATGCGACTAAAAAGAAAGGATTCATCGCTTCTATTAAGTATGCGTTTAGCAAAACCTGGGCTACTATCCGTTCAATGGGCATGATAATCGGTTCACTTATAACTGGTCAGTTATCCCTAGGAGCACTATCTGGACCAGTAGGAGTCTATTCGATAGTTGGAGAAGCAGCGAAGACTAGTGCAGAATCAGTTATCTTTTTGATGGCATATTTAAGTTTGAATTTGGGCTTTATAAACATATTACCATTCCCAGCATTTGATGGAGGAAGAGTATTATTCTTGATTATCGAAAAGATAAGAGGAAAGAAAATGAATCCAAAAATAGAGAATGCGATTAACTCTGTCGGTTTTGCACTTCTCATGTTCTTGATGCTAATAATAACAGTGAAGGATGTTTTAAATTTATTCTAATTAAAAATCTCTTGTAAAAAAGAAATATGTATAATATAATCATATTAAGAGAAGCGAACCTATCATGGTCGTTGCTTCTCCTTGTTGGTTCAGCAACAACTAGACATCTCAGTGAATCTAGTCGTTGCTTTTTTCAATTATAGGAGCTTAGCTATAAGTAATATGATTACTTCAACAAGTAAGACTATAAGA
>CAZLNI010000008.1:1786-18854 GCA_964560995.1 uncultured Muribaculaceae bacterium | reverse complement strand
TTGCTTCTGCTGTTCCCGTATTTTCTATAGTAAACTTCTTTGTTATTGATTCTCCGAACTTCAGCTCTCCTGTTATACCTGCATCATTATCGGCAAATCTAGCACTTGTAGTTCCTGTGCTGATAGTCGCTTGTAATTCTTTTACTTCCCCTCTAGCAGTAAAGTATGCATATGATACTGCACTTACAACTGTTAGTATAGACGCTATACCTACAAGCAAACATATCGTCTTCTTCGTCTTTGAATTCATTTGTTACACTCCTTCTATTTTATTATGACTAGCGTGTCATATTATATAAAAATTATATAACCAAATAGTTATATTTGCAATCATTTTTTGAGGTATCTCTATTTTAATATACTAAATAGAAGGCAAAATCTTTGTCAAAAAAAGAGAACACATATGCGTTCTTTAAAATCCTATAAGTGCTAATATCTTTGGTCCATAGATGATGACGAATATAACTAATCCACATAGAGTCATCACGAACGTCGCTGCACTGCAACAATCTTTCGCGATTCGAGCAAGCTCATTATATTCTAAGGTCACCATATCGACAGTTGCTTCGACAGCGGTGTTGACGAGTTCAAAGGCCAGTATTACAGCCAAAGTAATGAGTACTATGCCCCACTGAGTATGGCTTAGTCCGAGAAACAAACCGAGTAATATTCCAATTATGGATAACACACCGTGAATCCACAAACTCCTCTCGTTTTTATAAGCATAATATAGACCATCTAATGAGTACTTTGTGCTATAAATGATTCTCTTTAAACCTTTATATTTGCTTTTATTTCGTGATACCTGCATCTAGAAGTACCTCCTTTTGTAAAGAAAACATGACCTCTTCATCTTCTTTTTTCATGTGGTCATATCCGAGTAAATGTAGTAGACCGTGTATGCAAAGAAATGACAACTCTCGCCTTTCGCTGTGCCCATACTCAGAAGCTTGACTAATCATCTTAGGAATAGACACGAATATGTCTCCCAACAAGTTAATCTCTACGTCGATTTCATCTGGGCTGTCGTTCAAGGCAAAAGATAAAACGTCAGTCGTCCTATCGACGTTCCTATATTTCAAGTTCATCTCGTGCATGAGTTCGTCGCCTATAAATGTTATAGAAAAGACACCCTCGATATTTAATTTCTCTATCGCTTTGTCGAGTAAATCACTTAAATAAGAATAGTCTTCTTTGTAACCGTACTCGTCCGTAATCGTATATTGTTTATCCATCAAATTTTAAACCCCCATAAATTGGCAATGTACACTATTATAAATATAATTATAATTATAGTCAACACGTTATATACCAAGTCTCTTTGTAAAAACCTCGGTAGGTGTCTTTTAATGGCGGATAAACCGATAAACAGAAGAAATCCACACAATCCACCGATACAGTTCAATAATATGTCGTCTACATCGAAACTTCTTCCTATGAACATCTGGACTAGTTCGATAGTTAAACTCGTTATAAACGTTATCAAAAGAGGTCTATTCAGCTTTTGAGAATTCAAGTATAAACTTATGAAGAAACCAAAAGGTAAAAAGATTAAGATATTTCCTACGACGTTCCAGTAGAAGTATTTGCTTCCGAATTCATAACGCAATATTTCTCTAAAAGGCACGAAGTTGTTGCCTATGCTTTGAACGTCAGTATTCGTCACTAATCCGAAAAGTATCAAAATATAGATGACGAACGCTAAAGAAAAGAATTCTTTATATAATACAAATTTTTCGCCTTTTTCTAAGATGTAGTTTACTCTGATAGTCGTCAAAGCCACTACAAAGATCAATAGCATTGGCCAACTTCCCATGATCATGTTGAACGCTTCCTTTTGGATACTCATATGCTTATACTCCCTTTCATTCTTGTGTATCAGTATTATCTTCTACTACGATTTCAGCCTCTACTTTCGTACTAATGACTTCTTTTACCGAATAGAATATTTCCACACTAATTATACTATCATATGAGCTACTTTGCAAAACTTTTTCATCTAATATTTGTGAATCTTTAGGTATCTTGACGAATAACTTTTCTCTCGCTTGTTTTAGAGCTTCTTCTAAAGCTTCCTCTTCTGTATAAGTCTTTTCTTCGGGGGTATATTCTTCTACAGATTCTTTATATAAAGCAAACCTTCCTATACCGAATAACTTAGCTTTTTTGACGTCGTAATCGTCAAAATGGACTTTAAAAAGGCGGTTATATACCGAACCAAATTCAAACCCTAAGTTTGGTTTCTTCTTGCCCGTATAGTTTTTAATATCGTGCGTTAAAGGCACAGATATGTCTACTTTATACCAAGTATTGCCATAAACCGTCCCATCGGCACATACGTAAGATTTCGTATTCTCGTTAAACATGACTTGTCCACGAATAAGAACACTGTCTTTTTTGACGAAGTCGTTGGGTAAGACGACAGTTTGTCCTTTTTTGGCGACCGAACTCAATACTATCGCGTCTTTCAAACTGACGACATTACAATAGGGCGGTTCTTCTTCTTCGCGCGTGATGATTCGCTCCTCTACGCGAACAGTATATCTCATACCTTCGTCATTTATTTCTAACCACTCTATATCTTGAGGATGCAATTTCTTTATTTGCTCTTTGATATTTTGTAATTCCCCAAACGACTTCTTCAATATAAACGGTTTAATGCCGTGGTCATATAATTCGTCTTCTACGAGTATCCTTACGTCTTTGTTAGAGTGAATGACTTCTACTTGCACGACGACATTAGAAATTAAAAACATGAGAGTGATTGCGGTAAGTACAGCCAATACGAAATGCTTATTTGCAAACAGCATTTTGATTATCTTTTTAACTCCGCGATAGGAAACAATTTGGATGACGTCTTCGTCGAGCTTTTCTAAATCTGCTTCATAAATCATGTATATGTTGCCTTCGCTACTCACAGTTACATTTAAGATATCTATCTCTCTTTTTCGCAAATAATTTATGGCATATTTATCATAGCCGGGTAACTTTATGAGAACTTTATTCATCCCTTACCTTCACCTTCAATTCGTCGATTACTCCCTTTATCAGCAATTCTTCCTTCGTCATCTTGACGATCGTCAAATCGGAACCTCTCACCACGTATTTGCGGTTCTTGACGCTTATGATTATTTCCTTTTCGTCGAAAGAGTCAAGATATACATAATTATAAAAATAGATATAGTCGTCGTACAAGCTAACTATGAAATCTCTATCGAACAAATAATTTACTAGTGTTTCTCGTATGTGCATATTCCCACCATTAAATTATATGCATCCATCAAAAAAAAACTCATTATGAGTTCTTTGGTATGTTGAAAGATTCGCCCTTCAAATCGTTAAACATCGGTAATTCGCTATTTGCATTACTGAGTTTTGGTAAATCGACATCGGCGAGTTCATCTTGCTCTTTATCGTTTTCTTTAATCTTATCGTAAATCTTCGAATCGAGCATAGGAATATGTCTAATGAGAGCAGTCCTATTGAAGTCTTCTACATTGACACTAGGTAACTCGCTATCATCATAGCCATATACGTCACTTAAAGACTCTTCTTGCGGTTTAACTTCTTGCGTAGCTAGTTTTACAGGTTCACTAGTTTTTTCGCTAACCTCTTCGATTGGATTAACACTCGATAAGATGATTTCTGAATTCGGTTCGAAAACGTAATCGTTTGGATCAAAACCTAAAGGTTCATTAACTATAGGAACTTCTTCCACAGGTGCAACTTCTACTGGAGTTTCTTCCACTTTATCAACTTCGATTGGATTATTAGGTACATTTTCCTCTAAGTTATTAAAAATGTTTATTTCTTCTGGAATCTTTTTCTCTTCTTCCACTGGGAACTCTATCTTATAATCGTCAAATGAAGGCATCGCAATAGATATATCTTCCCTTTTGTCGTTGTTAACTGTAACTGGTTCGCTTTCGATAACGGGAGTTTCTTCTACCTCTTCCAATACTTCTAAAGATGATGGTTGCTCTTCTATTACGACAGTAATAGGAACAGCTTCTTCTTGGCTTGCGTCTTCACTTACAACTGGCTCCTTTTGAGGCGCAGTCTCATCTAAAACGCTCAAATCAACTTCCGTCTTTAATAATTCATCATCTTTTTTATTTTCGATTTTATCTTTTTTATCAGCTTTTTTACCTATAGTTAAAACAATTATATATAGTATTATAAGTACAATTATAGCTATACAAAGACATAACATGACAGGGTCATCTAAAACGAACTGAAAGAAAGCACTAATCTTTTTTCCCACGTTAACCACCTTTTTCTCTTCTTCTATCATAATAAATTTTAGCATACCGACGAATTTATTGCAAGTAAAAAGATAGTCATTTTCATTTGCGTACTATCAACCACATCTTTTCTTTAAACAGTTGAAAAAATTCAAGCATTTAACTTGAATTTGTAGTTTTTTACTTAAATCAAAGCTTTTTATTGACTTTGAGATTTAAAGATTCAATATAAGTCATTGTCAAATCTTCTAATTTCTCTTCGCTAATCGCATAATAGAATTGTCCATCTTTAAAAATGTTTCCAAAGTTTAAAATTTTTTCCAAATCGATTACATAATCATAATAATCTGAATCATATGGAGAACTACTAGCAAAAATTATAGCGTCTTTTACATAAACTTTTGATTCGGATACTTTACAATACTCGCAAAGTTCTCGACCGTTGATATCTCTAATGACCGCAACTAGCCGCGAATATCCTGGTATTATTTTACCATCTTCTACATCGAAATTACAAAACGTGGTACTTGTCGATTGATTTTCAATCAAGAAAGATTCATTTAGCACATCAGATAACTCTAATTCATCTAGATAATATTTATCATAACAAGCTAAATAAGAGTCCATAGGTACCATATTAGACATAGTACTTAAATTATCATCCGATTTATATATATACTCTCCATCTTGGTCGAGGATGAAAAATCCTACTTCTCCATCCTTAGTAAATCCTACTTGAATTCTCATATTTCCTGGCATAGCCGTAGTCAACAGCTTTCCATCCATATATATCGGAATACTAGTATATATGCTTGGACTAAAATTCTTGATTTCTTTAAGAACATCGACTAAAGAATTCTTTAAATCCTTGCCATGTGTAAAGACTTTCAATTTAAATAAATCGAATTTTCCAGGATGTAAACTTTGATACACAGGTTCCCCCACATCTTTTGTCAAAGGATGTTCGCCGTTCTCATCGATTTTACTTAAATTATAGTCGTCATCTTCATAACCTAAATCTATCGCACTTTCATCTGTCGGAATATACAAAACGGCATTTGCTTTGTCATACGCCTTAAGTTTTGCTTGAATAGCCTTTATTTTTTGGGAACTATATCCTAATTTCTCCAACTTTTTGGTATAAGTTTCAAAATATTCATCTACCAAAGAAGTAACTTTAGCGGTGTCGAAGATATATAGAAATCTATTGAAAGATTCATACCCCGTCTCCTTACTAGCCCCACTTAAACAAACTTTGAACAGCTCATTATACATATTGACGGGATTGCCAACAACTTTCACATTATATATTGTTGCCGCGTGCATAGAGTTGAGAGTACTATTTATATATTTAAAATCAACCTCTGGATACAACGTCGCAGCTTTATTAAAAAGTTTAGTAAGTCCGTATCTAGAATATTCTTCATACGTAAAATCTGTTGCATACATTAAGAATTTCAAAACTTCTTTGCCCGTTTTATAAGCGGTTGCCCCATCGGATGGAACGATAGAATCGACCATCAACTCTTTCATACCTTCATTTAAAGCAGTATACGTTTCACTTCTGCTTATAATAACGTCCTCCATCTCTCTATAAAAACTGTCATATATATGGGCTAGTTCGTGAGCTATATTCGCTTTAGACGCTCCTTCGATCAAATTTATCGTATTTGTCATACGGTTATAATTGGCACTTGAACCAGCCGGAAATCTCTTGTAGTATTCTAGACTACTAAAAACATTCACATTTAACGTACTCACGTTTTCAAAGAAAACTCGATAATTAGCGTTAGGATGTTTTTCATAAGTATTTAAAAATTCTTCAGTTCCTATCTCTTTAATATCTTTTGGTATATTTTCGTTTTCCTCAATCGCTTTTAAAATGCTACTTTTAGTAAGGTTTACATAGCCTAAATATTTATTTAAGTCTTCGACATCATTTATGACGACGACTCTTTTTTTGGCGGCAGTATACGTTTCAGTTATAATAAGGCTATCATCTGTAACTTTAACATCGACTCCTAAAGCCATCGCATTAGGTATGCTATTTCCTAAAGTTACGACCGCCAACAAACCGAGAACGCCCTTTTTAGTCGCTTTTACACAACTATCGAATTTAAAACTCGGAACAAAATATGACGTATAAGAGTCTGTAATATTAAAGATTTTATATAATTCCAAATAATCTTCCAAAGTGGGATATTCATATTCTCCCAAATCATCTATCTGTAAAAATGTTCTTTTACCATTCTCATTTGAAAAGACCATAAATTTTTTGCTATTAAATTCTATCGGAAACAATTCTTTACAAATCATCATCAAAATTTCCTTTCCTCAATGAAAACAGTTTAACATATTTAAAATTTTTTTGCAATTTTTAAAGAAAACAAATAAAAACGACATCTTAGCTAGACGCCGTGCTTTTCACATTTTTCCCTCTCTCTTTCTTCTTTTGAAAATACACACCCACAGTAATCTTGTCTATAAAGGTTATATTCTCTAGAAAGCTCTATGCTTCTCTTATAACCGTTTTGTTTTTTAAAATCCGCCACCAAGAATTTTAAATCGTCGGTCTCCAACTCTAATCCGATTTCGTTAATCCAAGATGAAACTTTATATGGACTAACCGTCAAAGTCGTTCCAAAATATTCATACCCCAGACTTTTTGCCTTATTAAACGTATACTCTATCCTATCTCTATAACAAACCTTACATCTAGAACCTCTCTCTGGTTCGTTTTCCAATCCCTTAATGATGCTCTTATAGTGTTCATTGTCATAGTCTGCATCGATCATATCTAGTTTATTTTTGCTCTTTATCTTGCTCAAAAACTTCTTTTGTTCCTCTTTGCGGTGTTCGTACTCTAAAAAAGGCTCAATATTCGGGTTATAGTAGATGATAGTTATGTCGAAGTAGTCTTTTAACCTTTCGATGACGGCACTAGAACAAGGAGCACAGCAGGTGTGTAAAAGCAACGTCGGAACGTGGTCTAACCCTTCTATGATTTTTTCCATCTCTTTATCATAATTCATATCAATCACCATATTCAGTAAAAATATAATTATCGTAATCGCAGTCGAATTCGAAAACTCCCTTTTTATCGATACTCGCATATATCGTCTTATATTTGTTCAAGATAGCCATGTTTCTATTGTTAATAATTACTTTATTGCCGTCGTTCATGTCGAATATGAAACGTTCTTTATCTATATAGACACCCTTATCGGAAATAGTCGGACTGTACTCGATTTCGCTAATGGAATGTATTATATCACTATCTATGCTCGAAAGTCTATCGATAAATTCGCTCATGACATCTTCGGGCACAAAATTGATTAAAGTGGCAATGCCGTGGTTATTGTCCGCATCCAGTCTCCTTCCGTCGCTCAAAACAAGGGCGTTACTCGATAAAGAATAGAAAAGAGGCGTATTTTCTTCGACGATTATATCTACCCTAAAATTCCAATTCTTTTTAATTTTACACGATTTTATTAGAGGATCTTCTAACACCATCTCACATGCCTTTTTAGAATTGAGCTTGAGAAAAGACACTTCCTCGTTTAACCCCGCGTTTTTTATTATTTGTGAATCTTTGACGAACGAGCTCCCAGTCACTTTTACGCTTTTGACGTTCACCTCTAAAAGAGTTCTACCAAGCAAAAACAAGCCAACGAAAAGGAACGCGAAAAAGAAGACACCTTGCCATCTGAGTCTTCTCTTGACCTTCTTTCTTATCTTTCCATTGGCGGCTTTTGTCACTTCGAAATCATCCCCTTTAGAGTCTCGTATATGATAGTACTGCTGTCGTTCTTTTGCATTTTAGATAAGTTTAATCTCATGTTTATCTGTTTTTCTAAATCGCCCAATATTTCGTCGATTTGGTGTTTTAATATGTTCGCTGTGAGAGCAGATTCTTCAATCATCACACAAGCTTTATTGTTGGCGAGTGCAAGTGCGTTAAAAAATTGGTGGTTGTTTGCTACATATGGACTAGGTATCAATATAGCCAACTTTTTAAGAGCAATTATTTCACTAATCGAACTGGCGCCTGCTCTACTGACGATTAAATCGGCATCCTTCATAAGCCCAGATAGATTCTCTATATAAGGCTCGATAAAGACGTTCTTAGAAAACTTATTCTTTTTGAATTCTTCGTAAGAATCCTTACCTGTGATATATAGAACTTCATAATCTGCATCGTCTATGGAATTCAAGAAATCCAACATCTTGGCGTTAACTGAAGAACTACCTAGACTTCCTTGAACCATTAAAACGAACTTTTTATGGGGGTCTAAACCGAACTTCTCTTTAGAAATCTTAAGTGTAGCAAGAGCTCTCTCGCTGCACGGATTACCAGTAAAGACGACTTTTTGTTCGTCAAAATAATGCTTCGAATCTTCGAAACTCACTCCTATCTTGTCTACCATCTTTGATAGCCAGCGGTTAGATTTTCCTGGTATCGAATTTTGCTCATGGATAAAAGTCTTTATGCCCAAACTCTTCGCTGCCATTATGACAGGAAAAGTGACGTATCCTCCTGTCCCCACGACGACATCTGGTTTGAACTCTTTCATGAGATTTTTCATCTTGCGATTGTTTTTTAAGACTAAGAACATCGTCTTAAAGTCTCTCAATATATTCTTGGATAGACCGTACATCTCTATGCCGACGTATTTTATACCGAGTTTAGGAACTATTTCGCTTTCCATCCTCGAAGTCGTTCCGACATATATGAATTCACTTTTCGGCTCCATCTCTTTTATTTTATCTATTATTGCTAAAGCGGGATATATATGACCTCCCGTCCCCCCAGCACTTATAATTACTTTCATAACACTTCTCCCCATACTAATTATATAATAAAACGGGCTAATTTTTAACAATTATTAATCTACTTTACAATGGTAAAAGCTTCTAAAGCTAACTTAGAATAATCTTTTACTTCTCTTTCATACAAGTAGCACAAAATATCTCCTCCTTTGATATAGTCACCGATATGCTTGTTGATGACTACGCCGACCCCATAATCTATTCGCTCGTCTTTCTTCTTGCGGCCTGCTCCCAATTCCAAAGAAAGCATCCCTATAACTTCTGCTTTTATATCTTTGAGATAACCTTCCGCTTGAGACTCGACGGCGACTAAATTAGGCGCCAAATCTAATTTATCGATATCTCCTCCTTGCATAGAGACAAACTCGTTAAACTTTTTATAGGCAGAACCGTCGTCTAATACTCGCGTGACTTCTTTAGTCGCTTTATCCATGTTAAGAGACATACATTTACTGTATAGGACGCTTCCGAGCTCGATAACTAAGTCTCTTAATGTTCCTCTTTTCCCTTTGAGAACGTCCATTGCCTCAAGTACTTCTAAAGCATTGCCGACGTTGTCGCCGAGTGGTCTATCCATATTTGTAAGTATCGGAATAACCGTCTTGTTATAAGCTTTTCCGATATCTATCATCGTGTTAGCTAATAAAACGGCGTCTTTCTTATTCTTTATGAGAGCACCTCGTCCCACCTTCAAGTCTATCAGTATATAATCTGCTCCACAAGCTAGCTTTTTACTCATGATCGAAGAGGCGATTAGAGGTATCGAACTGACAGTTCCCGTCACACTTCTTAAAGCGTACACCTTTTTATCTAACGGAGTAAACTCATCCGTCTGTTCACATTCGACGAAGCCTACTGTATTTAAGTATTTTATAAATTCTTCGCTCGATAGATGGACTTTAAATCCTGGAATACTTTCGAGCTTGTCGATAGTCCCGCCTGTAATACCGAGCCCTCTACCCGACAATTTACCCATCTTTAACCCCAATGCCGCCATCATCGGTCCTAAAATGAGGCTCGTCTTGTCGCCCACTCCACCTGTCGAGTGTTTGTCAACCAAGACCCCTTTGACGCCTCGCGTATCCATTCTTTTACCACTGGAAAGCATCAAGTCAGTTAGAGTCAAAGTCTCTTGAAAACTCATCCCATTGATAGTGATAGCCATCAGCATAGAAGACATCTGATAATCTTCGACGTTCCCGTCGTTATATCCCATAAAGAACTCGCGCATTTCTGCCTTATCGAGCTCTTGTCCCAGTCTCTTTTTGTCTATAATATCTAACACACCCATCTCATTTACTCCTTTAAAAACTTTGGATCGTTACTTAAAAAATCTAGAAAATCGCATATAAATTCGAGTATGCCATAACTGATATACAGAAGAGCTAACATATATCCGATTATGCTTATTTTGAAGAAAATGTTTACCGCGACTAAGATTCCTATTAAGATTATTATACTAGTAGCTGTCAACTTAATCGTAAATAAGTTTGTCTTCTTTACATATATTTTTTCGAGTGAAATTATCTTTATAATTGCCACCATCAAAGTCCAGACGACGAGAGTGATTGACAAGACCATATTGATGTCATAGTCTTTTAAAAAGAATCCACTGAACGCCGAAACACCCGCGGCAAAGAATAGATAAAGTGCCTCCTCGTGATTCTCACAAGCTAAGTACTCGATTAACTCTAGTCCCGCATAGACGACCATCAGAGTATAAAATACGACTGACGCGTTGACATTCGATACGTGGGGAAAGACGTATATCATGAACCCTAAAATCGAAATTACGACATCGATAATTAATTGAACTAAATAATACCTTTTCATTTCTTGAGCCCCTATTCTAGATAAATGATATAATTTTTTTATTTCTTTGTCAAATAAATCGCTATTTTTCGTCATACTTTTCTTGCCATTTACATAATGTGTGTTAAAATATAGATGAAAGGAGTTATTTGTTATGCCTATTGTAATTATTCTGTTAATAATCGTCATCATCATCGTTCTTGCGTCTATCAAACAGGTCGAAGAATATGAAAGAGGTATATTATTTGCATTCGGTAAGTTTTCGAGAATCTTAAAACCTGGCTGGAACATCGTTTTGCCAATCGTTCAAAGCTTTAAAAAAGTCGATGTTCGTACAGTTGCAGTTGACGTTCCCGAACAAGACGCGATCACTAAAGATAACGTCTCAATAAGAATCAACGCCGTAATCTATTATAATATCTTTGATGCTTCTAAAGCCATCTTAGCAGTTCAAAATTACTTCTATGCTGTCGGACAACTAGCTCAAACTACGATGCGTAATGTCGTCGGCGAAGTAACACTTGATGAACTACTTGCCTCTCGCGAAAAAATAAGTGAGAAAATTTGCAAGATAATCGATGAAGCGACAGATCCTTGGGGAATAAAAGTTGAAAATGTCGAACTAAAAGACATTCGCTTGCCAGAAGAAATGCAAAGAGTAATTGCCAAAGTAGCAGAAGCTGAACGTGAAAAAGAAGCAGTTATCACTAAATCGATTGGTGAAATCGAAGCAAGTAAAAACTTAGCAGAAGCTGCCGAGACGATGGCTCGTACGCCTGGTGCATTGCATTTGAGAACTCTCGCGACGATTAACGACATATCATCTGACCAGTCAAATACGATTATATTCGCCGTACCAATCGAAGTCTTACAAGCCTTCGGTTCGCAAAATGTGAGCGGTCAAGATTTGATTAAAAAGATTACCAAAAAGGATTAGATTGTATCTAAAATTCGGGGACTGTTGAAAAAAGCAACAGTCTTTTTATTGGTTAAGGAATTACAACAAGCGGTTTATGATTGAACATCTTTGATAAAAATGATAAGATAGGTTTATTAGGGAGGATTTATGAAAAAAATAGAAGTTTCTATTAAAGAAAAGACTTTTTATAAGATAGTCTTAAAGATTGGGGATTTTGCTGTCGTAGAGGATAATGAACGTATAGGACTTATCGTACTACAGTCTGGCAATTTTATCGTTCAACTGGACGATTATGTACTCGATAGAGATGGAGATTTCCTAATCTTTACGACGAAAAATACTGAAAAAGACCAGACAGAAGTTGAGATATTCAATACAAAAACTAGATATCATTATAGTAAACGCAAATTAGTCGAAAAGATTAAAGATGGAGCTTTAATAATTCGCAATGCATTTGACGATAAAATGCGCTTTTTCTGTAGCAAGGCTAGTTACAAAAATTACGATGTTTATAACAATGAGTTTGATAGCTATACTCTCGGTGAAATGGACGGTAAGTATTGGATTTTATTTAATTTAGGTGACAAAAAGGGACTTTTTGTCGAAGGAAGAGGCATGGTTCTTCCACTTGAACAAGACGACATTCAAATAATCGGCAACAAAATCATATTTACTAAAGATGGAAAGACACAATTAATTATGGGACCCATATGGACTAAAGAATACTCCTCTATAAGAGTTGATCCAAATCTAGAGGATATCGTCTATTATCGAAAAGGTAACAAGACTTTCGTATATTACATTGGATACCATAATAAAGATGCAAAACCTATACAAGTGCCAATTATAAAAACACATGGCGATTCGGTAGAACTAGCATACTATAAAAGATTCTCCGATAGTTTTTACGGAGTATACCAGTTTATCGTCGGCGAAAACGGTTGCTACACAGTACGAGAAGTAGTTATAAACAAAGTGGACATTTTCAAAGAAGGCTCTTTAGTGACAGATGAATCATATGAAAAGATAAACTACGAAAACGAATTTTATACTGTATATAAAAATGGTGTAAACAAAGTACTACTCCCTTACAGAGATAACTCTGGTGTCTTTTTGAAAACTATATCGTTAGGAAATGATTTTCTCGCTTGCTTCTCTAAATATGGAAAATGTCATATAAGAAATCTATCAGACATTTCAGAGAAAGGTGTTTTTGAAGACGCTAAATCTATTAGACCTGTCGAAAATGGATTTATATATGGAGACGGTACTAAAGAAATCTTATTCGTTTCTAATAATGGAAACACCTTCTCTGATTCGGCAGATGAGATTCAATTTCTAGGAGGAAACTACTACACAACACTTAAAAACGGAGTCAAGCGACTTCGCCACTACGGAAAAGAACTATCATGTCAAAATATATTGAAAGCTACAATACACAGCGATAACGATTCCAATACTTTCGATAATGCCAAAAATGTTTGGGCTATATTGGAAATTGATAGACCTCACAAACGGTTCCAACTTGCCTGTATGGTTCACCACAATAATAAACCAGCAACGAATTTTAAGGTTTTAAGCGATTATAAATGGGTAGCCTTTTATCCCGACTTTATACTCACGTTAAATGATAAAATAAAACTATACTCTTACACAGGAGAGTCTTTAGCAGTGCTGCCACCACTTACTACCATAGATGTCGTAGGACATTGTGGCAAGTCGGGAAAAGATGTTACCATTTATTCAATCGATGGAGAAAGTTATATAGTACAATATGGGGAGTTTATTAATATACCTGCTCAAGAAAAGCCCCTTCATATGGCAGTATATGAGGGTGTATACGGATATGTAGCAGTAAATGCTTCTTCGCAAGAAGAATTTGCTAAAAAGTGCAGTGCTATCGAAAGTATGGATGAAATAAGTTTTGAGGCTACTCTAAAGGCTAATTACAATTCTTCTATGCAACTTCAAGAGCAATACCCTTCACTCACTCTTAAGCAGGTAAAACCAAAGAAGTAATATAAAAAAGGCTTTAAGCCTTTTTTATATTAGAAACTATAATTGTTTATTATTGCTTTAGGTGTCAGCTTTTTTATTTTTGAAGTCGATACGACGAGAGCTATGGTACATGTGACAACGACAACAAATGCGACAATAAGAATAGAAGTGAATGATATAGGGAGCATATTAATTCTAAAAAAGAAGTATTTTGAAACGAGTACGTTAGTAATAATTCTAAATGTTAAAAACAATATGCCTGCATACATCATGGAAATTAGATTGATTGTTATTACTTCCCATAAGAAGGTAACTGTAATTTCTCTATTTTTCACTCCCATGATTTTCAACAATCCGACTTCTTTTTTATGCTCATCTATACTGCTTTGCACGAAATCTACGAGGAATATAACAGTTATGATAGATATTATTGTCCCTAAAACGCCGGCGACTAATACATATAGTTTGACGCCATCTTCTATCATGCCGTAGGCAGTGGAGAAATTGCTCACGATTCCGTATTTTTCATTATCTTTACCATATTTGCTGAAAAGTTCTTTTAACACCTTCTCATCCTTCTCTTCCAATTTGACTAATTCGATCGAAATTCCATTTCTCTCGTAAGGTCTCAATATATCACTATTGAGATATACTTTATCATCCGTAGAGATGCCGACAACTCTAAAAGGTCCAATACTTTCTTCTCTATCCTTCTCACTTACGACGAGACTAACTTTTTTTTCTAAACATTCGTCCTCTTCTCCACGACATAGACTGTATAACAAATCGTAATTGATAATCATATCTGTGTTTTCTAGATGTTCTACAATTATATCGTTCTTTAAATTTACTCTATCTCGAAAGGGATACACTTCGAAAGACCTCTGTAACATACCTTCTAACGCAAATCTATAATCCTCATTTAGAGAAGAAATGTTTTCATAAAGTTCATAAAACTCGTCTGTCACATAGACATTAGAATAAATAGTTTCTAATCGTGCTTCATAGATACTCTTTAAAGCTTTCGAATATTCTCCCTTTCGGAAAACAGAATCGTCCACTTTTTTGATGCCGACAATTTTTATAGAAACTCCACCTAAATCTATTTCGATATTATCATCGACTATGCTGCGTTCGTCTTTAGGAAAATATATATTTCCTTCGCTATCTTTTACACCGTATAAGACGAAACAGTGCGCCAAAAAAGAATTTATGACGATTTCATTTTTCAAAACTGGTTCCCTTCCGTACTCCAAATCGTCTATTTCGCGATAATCGTAAAATGTGAGCTTTGTGTTTCCATCGGCAAAATATTTTCCCGAACTAGCCTCACCTATTGTAAATGCCAACCATTCGCCATCTTTAGAGATGCTTCGCCCAGCCATCAATTTAGAAGAAGATATCTTATTCTCGTCTAAAAAGTTTAAGTCTTCTCTACTGAAATCGTGCAGCCCATCTTTTTTATAGAAAGCAATCGTTTCATCGCCTTCCTTAATCATCGTTTTTATGATAGATTTCTCTTTGTCAAAACTCGCTAAAGAACTTAAAAGAAGGATAGTTAAAATGGAGAATATTAAAAATTCACAAGTCCTTACAATACCTTTTTTATTTTTAAAGTAATTCTTTTTAGCGAAGTTTAATGGCCTAAAAGTGTTCCTATGAAGGGAAATTTCATTTCTAGCAAGCGATCTCTTACTAAGATTTATCGTCTTAATTTTCCCATTTTCTAGGTGCACAATTCTCATAGCAATATCATCATCAAGGGGAAGTTCGTCATGGACCACTAAGATAACTAATCTTCTTTTACTTTCTTGTTTTAAAATATCGTAAATAAGTTTTTTTGTCTCAACATCTATTTGAGCAGTCGGTTCATCGGCAAGTATGATTTTAGAATTGTTAACGATAGCTCTCGCTAAAGCAACTCTCTGTTTCTCTCCTCCCGACAAAACTTTCACTTTTACATCTAATTTGTCCTTTATTTCTAGCAGATAAGCAATTCTCTCGACATCGGACGAAGCCCCAGTAATCTCGATATTCTCTCTAGCAGTCATCTCCTCGAAAAGATTGTCGCTTTGTAATATAAAACTTACATAACGTTCCCTATAGGTAGAACGTTCTTTCTCGGATAAAGAGCATATATCCACGCCATCCACACGGACTATTCCTTTAGTAGGTACATCTATCCCACCTATAATATTTAAAAGAGTCGATTTACCAGAGCCATTTTTCCCTTTAAATATTACTAAACCTGTTTCTGGTAAGCTGAGATTGATGTCGCTTAGAACTTCAGTATCTCTATACTTTTTTACTAAATCTACTATTTCAATCAAGCTAATCCACCTCACTTTGTGGTATTTTTGAATACATCCTCGCACTCGATATTTGAGAGTTTTCTAGAGGACAAAAGAGAAACGATATACGTAATTGCCAAAATAACTACTAATAAAGCGACTACCACACATATATTGGTCTTTATAAGATTTACATTAAATAAGTAACGATTAGTAAGCAACTTGTTAACAACCGTTTTAGATAATATAAAGAACAAAAGGGAAACGGAATAGGAAACAATTATTATAAAAGCTACTTCCAGCGCGAATATTCTACGGATTGTCTGTATTCTTACTCCCCAAGTTTTTAATATGGCGATATCTTTTCTATGATTGCTTATACTAGTAGACACATATTGAGCTAACAGAATAATCAAGAGTATCGTAAATAAAATGACTGAAACGATTAAAACTGGTTTAACTTTTTTATAAAAACTCTCCATCTCGTCGTATTGATTATCGAATTTTGTTACTATATCGTATTTAGCGTAGTTTACATTATGACCGTAAGAATCGAGTAGTTTTTTTAATACTCCTTTATCTTCAATTTTAACTAAAGCGTGATCTGTCTCTATTCCCTCGTGTAAAAAATCATGGACATCTTCGTAACTCAAATAGCTCTTACCATCGAGAGATATACCCACTATTTTTAAACCCTCTAACTTACTTATTCCAAGACCTCGATTTTGTACATCGACATCGATTTCTACGTCTTTATAGTCTTCCAAATCGAAATTAAGTTCTTCCATAAGTTGAGCACTTAATATGACCTCTCCTCGATTTAAAATGCCAACTTCTTCTTCGCGCGTCTTGACTGGTTTACTAAACACTTCGACATTATATAAGTCCAACCCTTCTATTTTGAAACTATATTCTTTATCTATTTCGTAGGAATCTCTCGTTATATAGTCATAAAATTCATCTCTAACATAGAC
>CAZLNI010000008.1:0-1776 GCA_964560995.1 uncultured Muribaculaceae bacterium | reverse complement strand
TATGAAAATAGATAGTGTAATTCGGCATCGTAACTTTCTTTTAAAATATCGTATTTATTTAAATCCATCTTTTTAATTCCGACAATTTTAACAGGATGATTATTTATATCTATTTCTAACCCTAATAAATCATCATAAGATTTTGGATGCTTAACCACTCCATCGCTGTTTTCAATTCCAAATTCCACAATTTGATCGGCTATATATGAAGTGATGACGATTTCATCTTCTACACTAGGTTTATTACCTATGACTTCTTTTAACTCTCTAGACGATACAAAAGAAAGCAAAGGTAGCCCTGTTCTATAATAAGATGGTCCTTCCATATTGTTAAAATTAAAATCTTTATTTTGTATATTTAGATAAATAGGAACCGTTCTCTTATAAATTTTTTTAGAAAGCACCAAAGACGAATCTATTTCATTTTTGATATAGTCCACGTCTTCTTTCTCTAGTGACACTTTCTCACTGCTAGTATAAAAGTTATCTTCCAATTTATTTTTAAAGATGCCAAAATAATTTTCATTTTCGTTTAATAAACTTTCGACTTTTCTAGATGTAAAATCGATATTCAAAGATTCAAAAGTAACTAACAAAATGAGCATTATAAATAAGAAAAGAATCCCAGTTCTTAAGATTTTTTTCTTATTTATAAACATATTTTCCATCACAAATCGACGACAATTAAAAGAATTCTTAAATCGCCCCATCTCGTTTTTGCCTAATAAGATTTTTTTATTTTCAAAGGCAATTTTACCACTCTTTAATATGACTACCATATCGGCATATGCGATTGCCTTTTCTTCATCGTGACTTACCACTACGACTAACCTATCTTTACTAAGTTCGTGGAGCAATTCGAAAACTTTTTCACTGGATTCTGTATCTAAAGAAGACGTTACCTCGTCGGCGAGTACGATTTTGGCAGGCTTAGTAAGAGCGCGTAAAATCGCGATCTTTTGTTTTTCTCCGCCCGATAGATCTTTAACCTTTTTATCTAGAGAGTTCGTTATTTCTAAAAAATCGGTCTGTTCTTTATAAGCTTTATCTACACTAAAAAGTTCGATGTTCTCCCGTCCACTCATATTCTCAAATAAATCGTCTACTTGCAAGATTGTAGTCACGCTCGTTTCACGATAGTTGGAAAGCTCTTTTTCACTCATTTTGGTAATATCTATTCCATCTACCACGATTTCTCCAGATGAAGGTCTGCTCAATCCACCGATTAAATTCAAAAGAGTCGATTTGCCACTTCCGTTTTCTCCTTTTAGTATTACCATGCCAGTATCTGGCAAAGATAAGTTGATTTCGTCTATTATCTTTTTTTCTTCATATATTTTAGTTAACCCATTTATTCTTATCATTTTTTCTTTTTCCTTACCTATTTTATATATTACCATCGTACCTACTCTATACAACATTATAAAGTCTTGCTGATTAAAAGTAAATAGTGGAAGTTAGTACTGATTACAGTTTTGAAAAGATAATTAAAAATATTTGAACTTAAAAAGAACGATAATATCAACCGTCCTTAACTAACTACTATGCCTTTTACTATGTTTGAAGTAGATGACCTAGTTGCAATCATATTGTCGACTAATTTGGAAGCATCAGCTGTATAATTTACAGTTATTTTTCCACTTTGAGTGGAAGCATTACCAAACATATTCATATAAGTGGTACAATTTGTTCCTCTTATAGTGATTGACGTAATCAAACTGCTAAAATTTTTGAACATTCTATCCATATTAGTTACATTGCTTGTATTAAAATTAC
>CAZLNI010000007.1:0-19221 GCA_964560995.1 uncultured Muribaculaceae bacterium | reverse complement strand
GACACTCACATTTAAAGCGAGCGCGATCTTATAAAGAGTAAATACTGAGAACCCACATGTTCCTGCTGAACCTTCGATTCTTCTCATGAAATCATACGAAATATTGGCATTTTCGGCCAATTCTTCCTGTGTAAAATTATTTAACTTCCTATATTTCTTAATGTTATATGATATCTTGTTTCTAAGTATTATGTATTCTTCATTTTCTTTATTCGATATTCTCGTCTTTTTCTCCATACTTATCACCAATTTTAATTTTGCCATAAATTGGTAAATTTTTCCGTGACCGCGTATTGCCGTTTTTACAATTTTTTGTTATACTTGCTGTATGAAAAAATATGTATAAATGAGCAAACAAAGAATTAAAAAAGGCTATACTTTAGAAAGCTTAGGGCACAAGTTAGGATTAACAAAACAGTATCTATGGGACATTGAAGATGGTCGCCGCACTCTTACTTATAAGTTGGCGTATCGTATCAGTGTATTATTAGATACGACACCCGATAAATTGTTTTTAGAAGACAATAAAAGAAAGTAACTCACTACTTTCCTTTATTTATATATTGGACTATATCTTCTATTCCACAATCCAATTCATTACATAATTTTGCGACGACATCTAAATCTATTCTCGTCAAATCTCCCTTTATCAATCTTTGAATCGTGTTAAAATCTATCTCTTTCGCATTGACAATAGAGTTTTTAGATCTTTTCTTATCACTTAAAATGGAATTCAACTTAAATAGATAATAACCGTCTTGATATTCCTTTTTGTAAACTTTTTCTAACTTTGATTTTACTCCCATTAACACAAGCCTCCATAACAAAATTTTATCATTATAGGTGCTTATAAAACAGTTGCTTATGAGCAAGTATCATAGTATTCTTTTAGTATCGAAAATATTTCCTCTGAAGACTTACAAGAACATATTTTATTTTTTATTTCTGCACTCTTAGGTAGACCTTTTAAGTACCATATCGCGTGACTTCTAATCTCCAATAAAGCTAGTTTTTCTGGCTTATCTTGTAACAATAATTCATAATGTCTCTTAATCATATCTATTTTATCTTTGAAAGTTGGCTTGGTTATAATCTTCCCCGCCTCAAGATATTCTTTTATATTTTTTATAAGCCAAGGGTTACCTAAGACCCCTCTTCCAACCATGACTGCATCACAGCCAGTCTCTTCTAGCATCTTTTTGGCGAGTTCTGGACTAGTGACGTCGCCATTGCCGATGACCGGTATACTGACCGCTTCTTTGACTTGTCTAATTATATCCCAGTTAGCTTTGCCCGCATAACCCTGTGCCCTCGTTCGCGCGTGTATAGCAATAGCCTTAGCTCCAGCTTTCTCTATCACTTTAGCGACTTCGACGGCGTTGATGTGAGCATCGTCCCATCCAGAGCGTATCTTAACTGTTACAGGAACTTTGACAGCCTTAACGACAGACTCTACTATTTCTCCGATCTTCTCTGGGTTTTTAAGTAATGCACTTCCCGCTTGAGCGCGAACCGCTACTTTAGGTACTGGACACCCCATATTTATATCTATGATGTCGGCCCGCATCTCTTCTTCGATTTTTTTGGCGGCTGCGACAAACGATTCGACGTCACTACCAAATATTTGCTGGGCAATCGGCCTTTCATAATCGCTCATTTTTAATAAATCGTAAGTCTTTTTATTCTCATAGACGATTGCCTTATCGCTAACCATCTCAGCATAGATTAAATCGGCACCCATCTCTTTTATGATTTTACGATAAGCAGAATTAGAAATACCCGCCATAGGCGCTAATACGATAGGACCATTTATTTCTACATTACCTATTTTCCACATTCGTACTCTACCTCGTCACCATTTTTAAGACCATATTTAAAAGCTTCATCTTTATCGATATGCAGTTCGAAATATCCGTTATCAGAGACTTTAACGTTCGCCTCAAACATACCGTATGGACACTTTATTTTGACCACATCCCTTTCATAGAGATTTAGCTCACTCTGTTTTTTTGTCGGAACATGCACGTGTCTTTCGGCCCGTATAACCCCGTCAGTTTCGAAAGTTTTATTACCTACTCTAATTTTGATTTTAGGTGTGCCCTTGAGGTCGCCACTTCGCCTCGTTGGCGCCTTTATGCCAAAGTACTCGATATCACTTCCCAATAATTCGATTTGATTGTGACTGCGAAAAGGTCCAACTATGCGGACATGCGGTATAGTTAAACCGTTGTATTCTAAATCGACTGTCTCGGTACTCGCGAATTCTCCGATTTGATTTAAATCGTTTCTCTTCTCTAAATCTTTTATACCGAATAGATATTCATATGTTTCTTTCGTTAAATGGACGTGCCTATTGCTGACTCCTACTGTTATCTTCATAAAAATCGTGCCTTTCTACAACAGGATTATACCAAATGTCATCCGCTTTGTAAAATGGCACGTTAAGTTTGCAATCAGATTACACTAACTTTACTTTTTAAAGATATTCTTTCATAACTTCTATGCGCTTTTCCATCATGCTGCGATAGTTGGTAGCTAAAACGCTTGTCTCCTTTGAAATCTCTTTCTTATATTTTTTGAGTTTCTTAGTTATATCGATGATTCCCATATTATAACCCTGTATTAGCATATCTGCGATATGTGAGTCGCTGTTATCTTTAGCAAAATCAGCTCCTGCACTCATCTTAGTCATGAGTACAGCAAAGAGATTTCCTTTCTTTTCTTTAGTATCTTGAGACCCTAAAAGCGTTTTACACATCTTGTCATATTTATTATACTCATCTAACGATTCGATTACGGCACTTTTAATTTTATTATCCGTTTTCTCTAGTTTATTAGCTAAAGTTTCCAAAGCCTCTTTCCCCATTTTAATATTTTCTTCTAAATACTCTAATAACTCTTGTTCTCCTGTCATATAATTTCACCTAAATTTAGTATACCCAAGATAGAAACTGTTATACAAAAAAAGAATTTCCTCTTTAGAAATCCCCCACTAATTTAAATGAATAATCTATGTTTACTGTCTCGCCTAAGTGATAAAGTGCAATATCCAATTCTTCACTTTCATACCCTTCTAAAGTCAAAGAGCATAAGATTATTTCATAATAATTGCCCGAATCCATGATGACTCCCATATTCGCCATTTCGCCATTTACTAAAATACTTACATCACCTATTTTATAAAGATTACTCTTGCTAACTTGCATTACTACATCGATATCTTTACTGTACTTGTTAGGATTCTTTAAGAATAAAGACCCCTTCCTTAATACTCTATAATTGTCGATAAGCTTTGCACTTTCTAATTTGCCAGTATTATAAACGGCATACACGTCGCGTATTTCGTTTTCTGAAGAACTAGCAATCTTACTAGCTTCTGACAAATTATTCATCGTAAATCCCTTATAACTTATGACCATAAAAGCTATAACTATAAATATTTCTAAGACATAGCTCGCGATTACCTTATCGATGCTATTCCTTTTTTTGTCCCTTTTTATCATAAAATCCCCCTAAATTTGGTGCCTATTATAACATACTTCTTTAAAAAGTCAACAAAACCTACTTAAATATATAAAACTCGCGACTAATTAATGACAACGTTTTATAGTTATGTAATAAAGCCACTAAAGAATAAAAAATGTAAAGAAAAAAATCGAGCTATAAAAAACTCGAAATAACAAAACTATAATCTATTAATTATCTTCATCCATAAGCCAGTTTATGATATTAACTTTTGTTATACCATCATAATCTGCTTCTAAATCCATATCCATAGTAAGTAAATATTTTGGGTAATGATCTCCAGTTTTTCTTAACGATTTTAATTCTCTTTCAAGAACATTTTCGTCTCTTACTGTCAATGCCACTTGATAGTATTTTAGACCATCTCTATTTTCTGCGACAAAATCAATTTCTAAGTCATCGACTTTGCCGACATATACTTTATATCCCCTTCTTAATAGCTCTAGGAAAACTATATTTTCGAGAATATGTCCCATGTCACTGTCGGATTTCTTTCCTAACAAAAAACTTCTCAAACCTGTATCGACAATATAGTACTTATAATCTCTAGCAAGTAAACTCTTACCCCTTACATCGAACCTCTCAATTTTATATATCAAGAAACTTTCTATAAATGCGGATATATAGTTTTCGACGGTGTGATTACTTATAGAATTGCCCTTGCTTGTCAAAGTATCACTTATTTTTTTAGTTGACACTGGACTGCCAATACTATCGAATATAAATTTCAAGATGCTTTCGAGTAAAAGTCTATCTCCTATTTTATTCCTCGCCATGATATCTTTATATACAATAGTAGAAAAAATTCCATCAAAATATTTATCTATTTCATTAGGACTAGATTTAAATATATCTATATACCCTGGCATACCACCATTCCTCATATAGTTTAAAAATAACTGTTGGAGATTGTTTTCTTCAAAAGCTGATACATATTCTTTAAAGGATAACGGCAACATTTTTATTTCAATATATCTTCCCGAAAGTAGTGTTGCTAATTCCCCAGATAATAAATATGCATTTGAGCCTGTTATATAGACATCGACGTTCTTCTTAATATAGAGGCTATCTACCGCTTTTTGAAAATCAGAGACATTTTGAACTTCGTCTAGAAAAACATAGTAGTTCTTTTTAGAATCTATTTTTTCACTAATGTAAATATATAATTCCTTATAATTCTCAAAGTCATAATTCATATCTTCTAAATTAATATGAATTATTTGAGTATCATCGACTCCATTTTCTTTTAAATACTCTATAAATAATTCAAACAATGTCGATTTTCCACAGCGTCTTATTCCCGTTAAAACTTTGATTAAATCTTTGTCTTTCCATCTTATCAACTCATTGAGATAATTCGGCCTCGCTATCATAAACTCACCTCTAAATAAGTATATACTAAAAGCCGCCCAAAGTCAAGTATTGGAAATATTTTTCCAGAAGTAGCAAAAATGAAGCAGTTTTGGAAAATAAATTCCCCTTGTCGCTTATAAAAATCTTAAAAATTCTATTAATCTACATTTGAACTTTTTTCTAATTTAAGTCTCTTTTCTAGCACATTGTTGAGTGCTCTCGTTGCTCGAACGCCAGCAATGTCTCTATCCAAATCTTTATTTTTTAAAAACTCCTCACAAGACATCCTATACTCTGGTAACTTCTTTATGCCTAAGACTGCCTCGACTAAGTCTTTATCACTTCCACGAGGAAATTTCCAATGAGAATTCGCAAAAATTGCACATATCTCTTCTTCACTGAAAGGAAATTTATCTGGTTCGTCGTAATATTCCCTTTTTCTTACGTTTATAAGCGCTTGTACCTTTACGCTCGCGTCGACTGGAGAGTCGATTAAATCGACAAGTTCCTCTAGTTTATTCTGAATTTCTTCACTACTTAAGACATCACCTTCGAAAGACAAGTCTAAACCATAAAAATTCATGGGAAGTGCAATCAAACCGTGTCCATAGACGAAATGTGCGACGTCATTGATGCGTCTTCGCGTCAAAGAATCTAACTGGGCAAAATCTATATTACCATTGTCTAAGATTCCCTCGACGAGTTCATACCCAAAATTTCCGAATGTGTCATCCTCAAATTCTCCATCGTTTATATGAACTAAATTTTTTTCGTTTTGCTCTTTAGTAAGAGCAAAAAAATTATATGAACTTAGATGCTCTAAAGCTCCACCTGTCGGATCGAAATAATAAACTCCATGTACGTCATATTTGTCATCTTCCACTAATGCGATTACTTGAGCATGACCGATGTCATCCCTAATTTTGCTCTTAAGTTCATACACTTGCGCCTTTATTCCGAGTTTTTTTAAAAGTGTACTCATCCAAACGGCATATCCTTCACATACGATGTAATCGCCAAATAGCACGGAAGTTAAATCGCGAGATAAATAATCCAATGATTCGTCTAGTTCGCGGTTATAGGGCTTCCCACATACTAAATCGAAAACATACATACAAATTTCCAACGGCGAAAAGTTCTTACTTTTTATCCTCTCAACAGTACCATTTATTTCTTGGACTGTTCTATAGAAATCTGAAAAACTTATATTTCTTTTGTTTTCTGGGACTTTAAAATATATGTCGTACCCCATATTTAAAAGCTTTGCCACTTTTTTAAAATATTCATCTGTAACATTTAGATTTGCTTTAATCGATATTTTCTTAGTTTTCAAAACGGGGTTTTCCTCGAGATACTTGACGAGGTCATCTATGTCTATGTCTCCTATAAATGCTACTCTTTCACACTCCGTAAATAAATCAAGCTCTCTTCCCGAATACTCTAAAACCAACTCTTTTAAACTTAAAGAAAAATCATCTGCAAACTCCATTTCATCGACCATGCCCTCTTTAATTGCAGATACGATATCTAGAGCGTCTTCCCTTTTCGTCCAAAAGTCTATAAAAGGCTTATCTTTATTAATATTGAGTAAAAAACTGTAGTCACAATCTCTAAACTCCCTAGAAAAAACGCAGTGAAAGTCGGAATCTTCTTCTAAAGATAAATAGATTATTCCTCTCATACAAATCCCCTTCCTTTTTAGGGAAGCTATTATATTACATGCCTTTACTCTTGTCAATTTCTCATTGCAGATTTTTTTATCACCCAAAAATCGATTATATCTTTTAAAATATGACAAAATCTAGTATAATGGATTTATAGTAAGGAGGCTAACATGGTTATCACTTTTAGAGAAATGGAAGAGGAAGATTTAGATAAAGTTATCGAGCTTTGTAACATTTGCTTCGACGAGGAAACGGATTTACAAGCTGCCAAAAAGGTTTATTTTGCAAATGAGGACGACCCCAACCAAATTTATATAGTTGGAGAAGTCGAAGGTAAAATAGTCGCCCATTTAAAGATAACGGTCATACCTACGATTTATGGACCGATGGGAACATACGCTATCTTAAATCACGTCTGTGTCCACCCCGATTATCGAAGAGAGCATATAGGCACACATCTGCTTGACTATGCTTTTAAAGAGTGTAAAAAGATGAAGTGTAAGACAGTTGAACTTTGGAGTAGGAATTTTCGTGTCCCTGCACACGCATTATATAAAAAATACGGTTTCGTTATCGATGATTCAAAATTTTTCATAAAAAAGATAGATTAGGAGTTGAGGATAATTATGAAAATAAGTAATGTCTATGTCGGAGGATGGTTTCAAAGAACGATGTTGCAACTATCTGAGATTTACGATTTTTTAAGAGAGTGCAAAACTCAGTTGGATTTAGATCCAGAAAAACTTTTAGAATATAGAAAGGCTTTGGCAATAGGAAAGATAGAATACGGAGTATCTGGCGAAGAGTACGTGTCTTTCACGACCAACGACAGTATCTCAGTTAAGATATTTGAAGACGGACTCATCGTACTCAATAACTCTTCTGTAGGTGAAGATACGCTGTTTACAGATATCGAAAAAGTTACAGATTACTATGAAAACAAACTTTCCCCTGCATTCAGTTATCTATTCAGTCTAGGCGCACCAGTTCCAAAAGAGCTAGCCAATATAGAAACTGTCTACCCCTACTTTGTCGTTTGCAACAAAGCAACTAAAAAGGATATGGCCGAACTTCTCAGCCGCACAGAGAAACAAAAGTATTTCGAATTTACCAATCCAAACTACGATGTCACGCGAGGGGATAAGTATTACTTTATCAACAACAAAAAGACCGACAACGAAAGCATAGAAAGATATATCGAAGAGCAGATTTTTATAAGAGAATTCAAAGGACAACTTCACCGTTACTTAAATCTTCACCGTATCATATGGGAGAAGATCGATACGGTTAAAGAAAATGCCAAAGTTAAAGGTTCAGATATCGTCAAATTTACTTCTAAACTCGAAGGCTACGCAAAGACGATTAACTTGATCGATGGAAGAATCAACCAAATGAGCACATATATTTCGACGAGAGAACGTATAGCCAAAAACGACAAAGACTTAGAAGAATTCTTAAAAATATCTGGTTACAGATATGAGACTTTAAGAGACACTTTGGATTACATCAAATATTTATGGACGATGACTAAGAATTATGTATCGAGCGCTCAAAAACTCTTCGACGGCACCAAACAGGATGTCACGAGCAGTTCCGTCGACAGTTTGACTATTGTCACTTCGATGAGTGCAGGAGCTTCCATCATCAGCTTACTAACTAATTCTGCGCCGGAGTTTACTGCTTTTGGAGTAGTTTACTTCTTCATACTCGCCTTCTTAGGTTGGGGTTCATCTAAAGTGTTATCTATCATATCTAACAAGAGAAAATACGAGATTAGCGACATAGAATACGACAAAGATATAAAATAATTTTAAAGCTAGTGAAAGAAAAAACACTAGCTTTTTTGCTAATGCCTTAATCCTTTAATGCCTCTTCTAAAATACTTTTATATTTTTCGTCTAAGTTAACCTGTACGAAATTATCTTTAAGAAGTTCACGCATGAAGTCCTTGTCTCCTGTTTTTATAACCGCATCGATTATTTTCCCTTGATCGACCTGGTCGGCAGAACTTATATACTCTGCTAAGTACCAACTGTTTTTGCTATCGACAAAAAAGTCGTCTAAAGCATCGAAGTTATATCCCCTATCGTTATAGTTTACAGCCAATCTCCACGCATTCTCAAAAGCATATTCACTGTTTTTAGCTTCCAGAATGAGTTTATCAAACGTCTCTTGGTCTATTGCCCACGGGTTTGGTACACACAAATATGCCGTTATGATGAGCATTAAATCGCGATAACTCATTTGCTCATAGAAATCTCTAAATGCGTCGCTGTTTATTAAAAGCTCACTTATCCTCTCCCGTTCATCATCTTTTTCTAACATCAATTCTTCTATTGGTTTCTCATTAATCTCTTTTATTAAGTTTTCTAAAGATTGCTTATACTTCTTACTAGCAAGAGACTCTTTAAATAATTCCAACTCTTCACTAAGACCAAATATGTCGATAAAAGAATTTATAAATTTATACACGGTCTTGATAAAATATTTATAATTTAAACTGATAAAAAACTCTTTCTCTTCTATTTTGTTAGGTATTAAAACGACCCCGAAAGAAGAGTAATCGGCATTAAGCTCCTTATCAACTTCTATTTCATATATATTTTCATCATAAACTATCTTTAAAGGTTCCTCTAAAACATCGTCTGGCTTTTCTAAAACACATTTAATCTTCCCATTTTCCATTTTAGAAGTATAATTCAACTTCCTTTTATCCACAAATATATTTACATCTTTAAACATTTAAGAGCCTCCTTAGTAACTTTTAAACTGCGTACTATCCACTTATCCACTCATAATTATCCTTAAAATCATAGTTCCGCCTTCGTCAAATATTTTTCATTTTGTTACTTGCTTTCAACTGTTCATAATCTAATAAGCCGTTACTTCCGTCATTTGTAATGTCTTTTGTCTTCCTAATTCATTGTGAGTTTTAACAATTATGCCAGCTAAGGTTAGTAAATCGTAACTCGAAATAGGAACGGTTTCTTCATAGCAATCGCCATTTTTAAAACTTGCAACTTTAATTTCGCAACTCAAACTAGAGTCGGGTCTCTCATCTCTTGGAATAAAATATACATAGCCTATACTAACCCTTTTATTATTATCTGCTGACGTTCTCATACCCATTTCCTTTATCCACCAAAACTCGTCATTTCTATATGTTTCTGACCCATCTAATATAACAAAATCGCAGTCTTTTGGGATGTCTTCTTCTCTCATTCTGGCATATGCTGAACCACTTCCAAAAACACTTACCTTAAAATTAGTATATCTTCTTTCTAATTGACACCAATAAGCATTATGTGCCATAACCATTATTAAATGATTATCTAAAACTGGCATTTGATTTCCTTCTTTCTACAATCAATTAATTGTATTGTGCCAGATTTAAAACTATCTGAATAGTATTTTTAAAACGATGTTTTATTCTATGTCTCTATTTCTTAGGAAAATCTTGTCTTACGATAAGATTTAACTCAGAAAATATATTGGCTGTTTTTACTTTATCAGTTGCAATTTCAATTAATTTTTTTATAAAGGCTTCTGAAATCGGATAGCCTTGTATTAGAGAATCGGTTTCATTATTTGGTTCAAGACTAGAAATGCTACTTTCTAATTTTTCAATCACTGATAGCTCATTTTCATATATAGGAAATCTATTATCAAAAAAGAATCTAAAAAAATCTATAGGAGATGTATATTGGCTGCGAATATTCTTCTTTAAATCGACACCATAAGCAATTAAAATTCTAATAGCCCAACTTTTATTTAATAAGAATAATGCTTTTTTATCTAAATCAAAGTCTTTAACATAATCTAATAAAAATAATATGGAATTAATAATAGCGTCATACTCTACAAAATATCTATCATGATATTGTTTATAGGCCGAACCGCTTTTAGGGATAAATAGAGAAGAGGCTTTAACTAATATTGAGTGACATGAATTTGGATTGGCGATGAATTCTTTTTTCTGCTTTGCATGATATACCTCATGATATATCGCTCCCATAATAAATAAATTAAAAATATCAGCATCTAAAACTAAAAATCTGTACAGTATGCTTTTAGACTGATATTCTTTCTTATATTCTCTATATTGTTTCATAAATTCTATATCTAAACATACAGCATGCAACTCTTCGCTATAACCTGCTAATCCATCAAATACTTTGTCTAGTATAAAACTCGAAATATAATCTTCTAAACCGTTTTCTCTTACTTGATCCATACAAAAGTTTTTAATGTCATCAGTATTAAGCTTTTGATGACTTCGAATCTTCAAATCATAAGTATTCATCCTAATTCTCCTTTTAAATCAATATCATGTTCTATGAAAATTATAACATGCTTTTTATCATAATAAAACTCAAACAGATGTACAATCAATTTCTTTTTTGATTACATCAATCATAGACATCAAACTTTCCTATGATTCTTTCTAAAAAAGAAAAAACCAATCTTTCGATTGATTCTATCTAAAGTTCGAATATTTCGAACAGATTCAACACTGGTGCTCTCGGACGGATTCGAACCGTCTGCCTCTTCCTTCGGAGGGAAGCGCTCTATCCAAATGAGCTACGAGAGCATAAAGGAAAATAATTTTATTTCCCTTCACTACCTGCTTTTTGCATATCGAGACTTTTCTCTGTCTTTGGCATTATATACGCATGACATCTTCTCGAACGTTCGATACTATCATCTAAATTACTAGTTAATAGGGCTTGCGGAGCAATATTCATTCTCAAATTATCTATAATTTGGTCTGTAGGAATTCCTAAATTATGACATCTTATTATCTGGTAGATGATTTCCGAATAATCGGATTCTTGTAATAATCCAGCAAGAAACATCGTCAAAGAATATCCCTTACCGTCGTGTAGTCTCCCGTCCCAATTATCGATGTCCACTTTATTGGCAGGATAGCAAACTGAAAGAAAATTACTTACCACAGAAGCCAGTAAATATTTATATAGCGCTTTATTCTCTTCGTCGACCAATATCAACGCTCCCTCTTGAATAACTGAAGTTGATGACATCAAATTGATACTAATAATTCTGCCCTTTGAACTGTCAACATTAGAATAAAATCTATTTAACCGAACCTCTAACGCTACTTCTTTATGAAGAGCTTTCTTTAAAAATGACGACCTATTTTGGAGTTCCTCATCAAACATTTTAAGCCACTCATCACATCTTTCAAGCAGTTCTTCTGAAGATAACACGGGAGGAATATACACTTTTTCGAGCATTCCATTTCCTCTAATCTCTCCGATTGCTAAAGAACTTCCACTAATAATTAATCTATCAGATTCACAAGTGACGACGATTTCTCCTAATTCTTCATCTCCAGTACTCAAAGCAACGCTTTCGTTTTTCTCTAAGATTATTCTTTTCTTTCCATCTATTTCTTCTATTATCATAGTTGCCCTCCTAATAAAGATAATATAACATAAACGACTAAAAAAGAGAATAATTTTTTTATTCTCTTTTTCACTTTGTCATTCACAAAGCAATAACTTATTAATAGATTTAACTTTTTAAATTACTTTTCTGAATGCATGAACAATAGTCCTACATTTATAAGGCCTGTAATTCCGACTAGGGAATAAACGAGTCTTGTAAGTACGGTCATTTCACCAAAAAGGGCAGCTACTAGATCGAATTCTAAAAGACCTACAAGTCCCCAGTTTAAGGCACCTATTATAGTGAAAACTAATGCTATCTTCTGTAGTGTTTCCATATTCAAAATCCTTTCTTCCCTACTATTATGGGATGATTAAACAAAACTATACTAAAATTTTTATGAATTTTAACCGTTTAAATCTCGTCGTTTAATCCAAAATAATTATATGGAAACGATATGGATATGTTTAGAAGTTTTTTTTGCAAGGATGATCGACGTCTCTATAGGTTCAGTTAGGACGATTTTATTAGTTAAAGGTAAAAATCTTATATCTGCGTGTTTAGCCTTTATAGAGATACTAATCTGGTTTTTTGTAGCCAAGCAAACACTCACTTCGAGTGAAACTAACCTGGCAATAATATTGAGTTATGCGGGAGGTTATGCATCTGGTACATATATAGGAGGTCTCATAAACAGATTTTTTGTTCGTGGAAACTTGATGGCCTTCATCGTCACTACTATCGATAACCAATTTATGGTAGATAAATTGAAAGAAAACGGCTATGGACTCAGTGTCATAAGCATCGAGGAAGGTAAACTGATATTATTAGTCGAATTCAAGAAAAAAAGCTTAAAAAATCTTAAAGCTTTAATTAAAGAATTAGATGAGAACGCCTTTCTAATCGTTAATGAATCTCTTCACGTAGAAAACGGCTATATATCTTAGACTGATGCCTTTATCTTCGTTTTGCACAAAACCATTTTACGTAAAATATCGACTGGCAAAACTGTCAACGAAAGAAGTAAAGTTATAGTAAACTCTGTAAACGTAAGACCGAACGTCCTAAATACTTCTCCTCCCCCATATAACAGGAATATTTGGATGACACTAATTAAGGTTATTATGACTATGAACGGTTTATTTTTAAATATGTTAGCAAAAATGTTTATTCTGTTTGTTCGAGCATTAAACGAATTTATAACTCCCGAAAACACGAATAACCCAAAAAAGGCAGTCATCAAATATCTGTCGTCGACAGAATATCTAAAGAAGTCTTTAAAAATCGGAACTTTTAAGAAGGCGATGAGCAATAAAGCCGTATAAACACCCGTGACGCATATAGATGAATACATATATTTGTTGATGATTTGCTCATCTTTTTTAACGGGTTTCTCCTTCATATACTCTTCTAGAGGTGGCTCAAATGAGAACGCTAATCCTGCGAAGGTATCCATAATCATGTTTATCCAGAGCATCTGCATGACCGTTATAGGCGTATTGATATTCAAGAAAGGCCCCAAAATGCTGAGAGTCAATGCGCATAGGTTCATCATGAGTTGGAAGATGACAAACTTTCTAATACTTTTAAATATTGTTCGACCGTATAATATGGCTTTACCTATAGATAATAAGTCGTTATCTAAAATTACTATATCCGCAGCTTCTTTACTGACCTCACTGCCAGTTCCCATCGCAAAACCGACATCGGCACATTTTAAAGCAGGGGCATCGTTGACGCCGTCTCCTGTCATACCGACGACTTCTCCGATCTCTTGCCCGATGCGAACGAGCCTACTTTTATCGTTCGGAAGCGCTCTTGCAACTATTCTCAAATCTTTATATATATTCTTTACTTCGTCGTCGCTCATTTTAGAAAGCTCACTACTTGTTAGAGTTACACCCCCATCTTTTAATAGACCGATTTCTTTTGCAATGTTTATTGAAGTGTCGAGGGCATCGCCTGTAATCATCACCATATGGACATTCGCGCCCTCTATTAGACTGACGGCGTCTTTAGCGTTTTCTGAGAGTTCATCTTTCAAAAGAACCATGCTCATAAACACTAAATCGTCACTATCTAATCGCAGTTTATCGGCTAGTACTAACACTCTGTAGCCGAGCTTCGTATATTTTTTAAACATCTCTTCTAAGACGTTACTACTTATATACTCACGTCTTCCCTGCTCGTTATATATCTCTTTAATTTTAGGTAATAAAACTTCTGGTGCTCCCTTGATAAGCTCGTGAATTTGTCCATCATCGATGTTTATAGAGGCATACTTTAAGCTACTCGAAAAAAATTTCTGGTCTATGATTCTCGCGGATACTTTTCTCGATTTGGCATAACTCAAAAGTGCTTTATCTGTGATGTTGCCACCCAAAATAGACCCGTCGTCGGCTAATTTAGCTTCATTGTTCAAAATCATATTTTCGAGTATATAGTGAGAAAGCTTAGGATACGCCACTAAATCGTCGATAGACCTTATCACTTTACCACTTCCCAAAACTAATCCCACCACTTCTAATTTTCCTTTAGTAATCGTGCCCGTTTTATCGGAAAATAAAGTACTTATCGAGCCAGAAGTCTCAATTCCCACCATCCTTCTAACTAGGACATTATTTTTTACCATGCGTTGCATGTTCGATGATAAAACTAAAGCGACCATCATCGGTAGTCCCTCGGGCACACTTACGATTATGATAGTCACTCCGAGTGTCAAAGCATAAATGATGTGACCAAATATTATCCGAGGCGTCGTAATCGTCTCTATAATCAAAGACCAATTAAAATTGTTAGAGATAAATACCACGGAAAACAGATAGGAAATCATCACTAGAATTGCCCCGACCGTTCCTATTTTACTTATCGTTCCAGCAAGACTACGCAGCCTATTTCTAAGTGGGCTATCGGGGTTCTTGTTTAATAATTCCAAAGCAATTTTCCCATATTTAGTACTCGCTCCTACTTCTGTAACTTCTAAGGTCGCTCCACCATTTAAGACGACACTTCCTCTATAGACGACATCCAATGCTTTTTTAGAGACATCCTTAGCCTCCCCCGTAAAACTGGATTCGTCCAAAGAGAGATTTCCTTCTAACAAAACGCCATCAGCAGGTATTAAATCACCTGTCGCCAATTTCACAATATCTCCGACGACAACTTCTTCTAAGTCGACACTCATGAGTTTTCCATCTCTAACGACGTTACATTTGACTTTGGATGATTCCTCTTGCATCTTTTGAAACGCTTTCTCACTACCGTATTCGCTCAAGGTAGATATGACAGACGCTAAAGTGATGGCTATGACGATACCTAAAGTTTCAAACCAATCGAAATTTTGAAACAAAAAAACAGTCTTAACTGCTAATACTATCAATAAAATTTTGATTATCGGATCACCTAGAGATTCGAGCAACAAATGCCAAAACGTGTTTTTCTGTTGATCCGATATGATGTTTTTGCCATTTTTTATTTGGCTTGCCTTAACTTCTTCACTAGTTAAACCACGTTTACCCATAAAAAGTCACCTATCCAAATATATGCACGATAGGTGACTTTATTCCATCATATTATATTCGTTAAATTCTCCTCTTGGATTAAATCTAAAAAGTCGACTTTAAATTTAGCTTTAGCTTTCTCTATAGCATCGGGATAGACGTTTTTGGCATTTACTATTGACTTATAAATATGTTCTAGATTAGCTTCGGTATTATTTTCATATAGAGCATAACTGAGAGCATTAGATAAAATTGTTAAACAGATTTCGGGATATCTGCTAGCCACTTCATAGATTCTTTTATACTCGCTCGTCATGTCGACGATGAAATTCATGATTCTCTCCTGTATAAAAGGAGTGTAACACAATTTTACGCCAGTCTGTTTTTCAAGTTTCGGTAAGGTCCCCATCAAAATTTTAACTGTCGTCGGTCCGTCGGCTTCAGCTATGTCGATTTTTTGAAACCTTCTATTGAAAGCTTTATCTCGCAAAATGTACGTTTCATATTCCTCAGTCGTCGTCGCCCCAATCATCTTAATCGTTCCTCTATCTAACGCCGGCTTTAGCATATTAGCGAAATCTACTCCGCTTCCCTCACTGCGGTTTACTAAAAGGTGTACCTCGTCGATAAAAACGATTGTCTTTTCCTTATTTTTAAGTTCCCTAATCAATAACTCGATTCTGTTGTCGTTTTCGTTTTCTACTGCGCCGATAAGACTCGTCATGTTGAGCTTATATAGTTTCCAACCTTGTAATGCATTGGGAACGTTGCCTTTTTGGATGCGATACGCGAGCCCCTCGACGATAGCAGTTTTACCGATACCAGGTTTACCGACCATCATCGCTCCCTTTTCTGGTGTTAAAAGGGCAAGAATTATCTCTTTGATTTCTTCATCTCTCTCTATAGCAGGGTCTGTTATATATTCCTTTACGGTTAAATCTTCGCCATAATTGTCTAATATACTGTATCCATTTTCATTTAATTTGAACGTTTCTTCTGTCATAAGCTATCAGTCTCCTACAAGTAGTATAACAAATATTTTGGCTTTTAAAAAGAGAATTCCTTTTTAAAATACTTGTAAATACAAAAATTTACATCATAATTAAAAAAGAAGAAACTATTTTTCTTCTTCAGCGTTTGCCGTAGCAATAACTTCTTTATTTTTATAGTATCCACACTCTGTACAAACTCTATGAGGTTTCAACGTTGCACCACAGTTTGGACAAGTTGTCATCCCTGGTACAGCTTTTTTAAGATGCGTACGACGCATTCTCTTTTTAGTTTTACTCGTTCTTCTAAATGGAACTGCCATGTTTCTTTCCTCCTTTTATCTCACTCTGTATCGAGTATTTCCCAACCGTCGCCTTTAGTACTTAAAAACTGATCGTTCGGATTAACCGCTCGAATGGGAATTTCCAGTAATATATTTTCCCATAATATTGGTAAAATATCAAGTGTATTTGCGCTTTTTTTATAATTCTCCACCAAATTGTTGACGAAATCGTCATATTTAATATCTAATTCATAGTCAACATCGGATTCGTTAATGGCACTTTTCAAAATCATTGTACCAGTTAGATGGAAATTGACTTCATAATCCTCTGTACCATTATCTAAAATAAAGCCCGTACAGTGAAGATTCTGAAATCCTTTTATTGACTCCTCTTCATAACTTTCGAAGTTCGGCTCACCATCGAAATCTACACGTCCCTTCGTATTTAACGTAATTAAATTGATATCCATAGTTGCCTACTTTCTAAGTAGTTGAACTAAATCGTCATAGCTTACAGTAGTAGTCTCTCTCGAACCTATCCTACGAAAACTTACCGTTTTGTTCTTTGCTTCTTCGTCCCCTAAAATGAGGGTGATAGGAACTTTTCTAACTTGGCTCTCTCTCATCTTATAAGATAGTTTCTCATTTCTATCGTCTAGTTCAACTCTAACCCCCTCTTTTACCAAAGCTTCGTATATCTCTTTAGCATATTCTAAATGATATTCGGGATTGACTGGTATTACATACACTTGCGTAGGCGCTAGCCAAATTGGCAAAATCCCTTTAGTCTCCTCTAATAAGAAAGCGACGAATCTATCCAATGACCCCAATATTGCCCTGTGGATGACGACAGGTCTAGCCTTCTTCCCTTCCTCATTTATATATTCGAGTTCAAATCTCTCTGGTAATTGGTAATCTAGCTGAACTGTCGACAACGTTACATCGTGACCGATTGCACTTTTAACTTGCACGTCGATTTTAGGTCCATAGAATGCTGCTTCGCCCAATTCTTCGTAGTACTCTGCACCACTGCTTTTAAGTATTTTACGTAGTGCTTCTTCGCTCTTTTCCCAAAGTTCATCATTACCGAAGTATTTATCCGTATTTTCAGCGTCGCGTAGAGATAGTCTAAATTTGTAATTTTCAAAACCGAAATCCTTGTAGACATCCAATATTAAATCGATGACTCCCTTTATCTCGCTTTCGATTTGTTCTGGAGTACAGAATATATGGGAATCGTTTTGGGTGAAAGCACGCGTTCTTTCGATTCCACAGCATGCCCCACTTGCTTCATATCTAAAATCGTTCGCGATTTCGGCTATGCGAAGAGGCAAATCTCTATACGAATGCAAGAAATTTTTATATATCATCATATGGTGAGGACAGTTCATCGGTCTTAAGACATAAGCCTCATTATCGAGTTCCATTTTAGGAAACATGTCGTCCTTATAATGATCCCAGTGTCCACTCGTCTTATATAGATCGACATTACCTAGTGAAGGTGTCATGACGTGCTTATATCCTAATTTCATCTCTTTGTCCGTTATATATTCGACTAAAGCGTGCCTTACGATAAAGCCGTTCGGTAACCACATCGGTAATCCCTTTCCAACTAAGTCGTCGAACATGAATATCCCTAAATCTTTACCTAATTTGCGATGATCTCTCTCTTTCGCTTCTTCGAGTTCTCTCAAATGCTCATCCAACTCTTCCCTCGTAGGCAAGCAAACTCCATATATTCTCTGTAAAACTTTGTTATTCGCGTCACCTTTCCAGTAAGCTCCACTGAATTTAGTCAGTTTAAAATTCTTTAACTCTTTAGTTGAATTCACGTGCGGTCCTCTACATAAATCGGTAAAATCGCCCTGCGTATAACAAGTTATGACGTTTTCATCTTCGTCCATCCGTGAAATTAAATCGATTTTATACTCATCATCGGCAAACATCGCTAAAGCTTCGTCCTTAGTTATCTCTTTGCGGACAATGTACTTATCAGCTTTGGCGCATTTTTTCATCTCAGCTTCTATTTTTGCGATATCTTCTTCGGTTAAAGACTTATCGCCTAAACCGATGTCGTAGTAAAACCCTTCTTCCACGACAGGTCCAACCCAAAACTTAGCATTTGGATAGAGATGCTTTACCGCTTGAGCAAGCAAATGCGCACAACTGTGATTTAATACGTTTAACTCTTTTTCTTCCTTAAAATTTCTCATATCATTTCCTCTTTTCTAAAAATTAAAAAGATGGCTACCAAGGAGTGCATAAAAGCACGGTACCATCCTAATCTTTAACTTTATTAACTCTTTAACGGAAGTTGCCCGTAGCTTATTAGCTCTTTCAGAAAGTAGTAATCTTAGTATAGTTGTTTGACTTTCACCAACCGTCAAATCTCTTTGGCAAACTGTTACTAGAATCGTGTCTCTCATCAAAAATTTACAATGAAATAATACCATATATTTTACAATATTGCAAATCTAAAAGTTAATTATAACTTAAT